>JAKAHW010000112.1 GCA_021825285.1 bacterium | reverse complement strand
AAGAGACCTTTTCGGTTACAGATCAGAATTTTTGACCGATACGCGAGGTCTCGGAATCATGAATACTATTTTTCTTGAATACAGGGAGGATTCAGGTGAAGCTCTTCCTCGTGACAGGGGTTCTATTGTGGCTTTTGAAACAGGGGCTACAACTTTATACGGTTTGACCGCTGCTCAAGATAGGGGAACCATGTTTGTCGGGCCGGCAACAGCTGTTTATAAAGGTCAAGTTGTGGGACAAAATTCCCGTCCGGAAGATATGCAGGTGAATGTCTGCAAAATCAAACAGCAATCAAACATGCGGTCAAAGGGCGAAGGAGTTTCGGAGCACTTTGACGCACCTCACGTAATGGGACTTGAGGATGCGCTTGAATATATTGATGACACGGAACTTGTGGAAGTAACCCCGAAAACCATCAGGATAAGAAAGAAGATTCTTGATGAAGCAGCAGAGCGTCGCCTTCGCTCTCAAGGTTTGCTTTAGGGAAAATTTATAACGCTCACTTAATAGAAACAATTTTGAAGCTTATTGTTTTCTTAGGAGTTCTTATAACCACGTCATCGTTTGTTTTTCTACCAATTAGCGCTCTTCCTATTGGCGAATTTTGGGAAATTCTTTTGTTGATCGGATCAGCTTCATGAGCTCCTACAATTGAATACTTGAATTCATTTTTTCCGTCAGTAATTATAACTATTGATCCGATTCCTACAATTCCATTTGTCGGCTCGTTTACTTCGGCAAGCTTTAAAGTAAGTGAAATTCTTCGTAAGTTTGCATCAATTGAAGAGAGTCTTCCACGTGCTGCTTTATACAAACCGTTTTCGGACAAATCTCCCATTTCCCTTGCGCGAACAAGCTCTTTTACGGCGGGCTCCCGGTCTTTTAGAAGTTGTTCGTACTGCTTTTTTAAATTTTCCAATCCTTCTTTAGTAAAACTGATTCTTTTAATATTTCTCATAACAAGAATTTTAACATTTTTAAAATAAGTTATTGAAACCATTTTTTTTCTGGTGTAGAATTTTTACTTATGCTTATTGTTACGGGAAGTCTTGCTTACGACTTCATTATTGATTTCCCCGGAAAATTTTCAGACCATATACTGGCGGATCAGATTCATAAGATAAACCTTTCTTTTAACGTAGAAGCATATGCAAAACGACGTGGAGGCACCGCAGGAAATATTGTTTATGGTCTTAGTCTTTTAGGGGTAAAATCAGTATTATTTTCCCGAGCGGGAAAAGATTTTGGGGAATATAAAAAGAAGTTTGAGGAATTGGGAATTTCAACAAAGAACGTTGAGGAGGACGATCGCAATTATACAGCTACAGGATTTGGGATAACAGACAAAGACAATAACCAAATATGGGGATATTCTTATGGAGCCGGGTACAAGATCCATAAAATGGATATCAATAATGTAGCGACAACAAAGGATCTTGTTATCGTTGGTCCTTCCGGCATTAAGGGTACTATGTCTTTTGTTAGACAATGTATAAAATTTAAAATACCGTACTTATTTGATCCGAGTTTTGTTCTTACCGAAATAGACGATAAGGATTTGGCGACCGGAATCAAGAATGCAAAAATATTAATTGGAAATGACTATGAAATTAGTTTGATAAAAAATAGATTAAAGTCTTATGATTCGTTGATTATCGGTAAAACAGTTATAACAACTTTTGGTGCGAAAGGTTCATTAATTGAAGAGAATGGAAAGAAAATAAAAATAGGTGTGGTAAAAATTGCTAAGTTTATTGATCCTACAGGGGCAGGAGACGCATGGAGGTCAGGGTTTCTGGCAGGAATGGAAAGAGGCTTTGATTTAAAGACGTGCGGACAAATGGGATCGGTTGCTGCTTCTTATGCCGTTGAGCGCTACGGAACACAAGAACATCATTTTTCTATCGCCCAATTTATAAAAAGGTATAGACAAACATATGGCGATTTGCTAAAGTTGTAGCTCGTGTAAAAAAAATGAAACAGACCAATTTTGATGTAAAAGATTTAAAATTAGCCCCGGAAGGAAAGCTTAAAATTGAATGGGCAGAAAGCCAAATGCCTGTTTTACGAGATATAAAAGAAAGATACAAGAAGGAAAAACCTTTTAAAGGGTACACGCTTTCAACCTGTCTTCATGTCACATCCGAGACCGCTAATCTATTAATTACTCTAAAAGCAGGTGGGGCAGATGTTTCGATTGCCGCTTCAAATCCTTTATCGACTCAAGATAGTGTTGCGGCATCTTTGGTTAAGGACTTTGATATTCCGACCTTTGCTATTAAAGGGGAAGACAGCAAGACCTACTTTAAGCATTTAAATGCGGTTCTTGATTTCAATCCTCAAATTACCATGGATGATGGGGGAGATTTAATCTACCTACTTCACACTAAAAGAAAAAAACAACTGGCAGACATAATCGGATCTTCCGAAGAAACAACAACCGGAGTTATCAGGCTTAAAGCAATGGAAAAGGAAGGCGCATTAAAAGTTCCAGTAATTGCAGTAAATGATTCGGATACAAAGCATTTATTTGATAACAGATATGGAACGGGTCAATCCACAATAGACGGAATTATAAGGGCTACAAACACGCTTTTAGCAGGAAAAGCTTTTGTCGTTGGAGGATACGGATGGTGCAGTAAGGGAATAGCTATGAGGGCAAAGGGAATGGGCGCAAACGTAATTGTTACCGAAGTAGATCCTGTTAGGGGACTTGAGGCTGCAATGGATGGTTTTCGCGTCATGAAAATGAAAGATGCTGCAAAAATCGGAGATATTTTCGTGTCCGCAACAGGTGATAAACACGTAATCTCCCTTGAGATTGTTAAACAAATGAAAGATGGCGCAATTCTGGCAAATTCAGGGCATTTCGATATTGAAATTGACATTGCTGGCATAGAAAGGATAAAGAAATCTAAAAGAAGAATTAGGAATTCATTGGATGAATATGTTTTGGAAGGAAAGAAAATTTATGTTCTTGGGGAAGGAAGACTTGTAAATTTAGCAGCTGCAGAAGGCCATCCTGCCGAGGTTATGGATATGTCTTTTGCCAATCAGGCATTGGCCGCAGAGTATTTTGTTACAAACCGTGGAAAACTTGAGAATAAAGTGCACGTTTTGCCAAAGGAGTTGGACTTTAAAGTGGCCAAATTAAAACTTACCTCCATGGGAATTTCTATTGATTCTCTAACTTCGGAACAAAGAACATATCTTTCCTCATGGAATGAAGGGACAAGTTAAGGTCTAATTTACTCGTAGAAAACAGCTCTAAATGGTATAATCTTGATACCCTTATGTTTAAAGCTTTCCGTTTGTTGGTTTTTATCCTTTTACTCTTCTTTTTTGCCACGAAATCAGGATTCGCAGTGTATGATCCTTTTTCAAAAGCGAATAATTATTTAGGGATTCACATATTGTTTACTTCGGAGTTGGAAAAAGCGAGTGAATTATTGAACTCTTCGGGTGGAGACTGGGGTTACGTGACAATTCCGATTCAAATCGGAGATCGGGATATTGATAAATGGCAGGCGTTTATGAATAATGCTTACGACAAGCACCTCATACCTATAATAAGGTTATCTACGGA
>JAKAHW010000111.1 GCA_021825285.1 bacterium | reverse complement strand
CAAATAACTCAAGCGTCCCTGACAGAAAGTCACCCTCATGACATTTTAGTTACAAATCCGGGGAAAAATTATCAATAAATAATGATATTAATTGTAGATTTCGGAGGACAAACAGCACATCTTATTTCCCGACGTCTGCGTGATTTAGGTGCAACCTCCTTGCTTGTCGAACCTGAAAAAGCACTTGAACTAACCAAGAAAGAAAAGCCTCAAGGGATAATCTTTTCCGGAGGTCCATCCTCTGTTTATGAGAAAGGGGCTCCAACTTTGGCTAAAACAATCTTTTCCTTAAAAATCCCAATGCTGGATATTTGTTATGGCCTTCAATTAAGATCCCATCTTTTAGGGGGAGAAGTAAAACCCGGAACCCGCGAATACGGGCCAGTAATTTTAAATATTAAAAAGAACAACTCCCCTATATCAATTGGGTTGCCGGAAAAATTGACAGTTTGGATGAGTCACGGAGACTCCGTTCTTTCTATGCCTAAAAATTTTAAAGTTATTGGTTCAAGCGATAACGTAAAGTACGCTTTTGTAGCTGATGAAAACGCCAAACATTATGGAGTCCAGTTTCATCCGGAAGTGGAACATACGGAATTTGGAAATAAGGTTTTAGATAATTTCATTAATATCTGCGGAATCAAAAAACAAATAAACAAATTGGATCCGAGTAATATGATCAATGATATTAGACTAAAAGTTGGAAACGCCCATGTCATAGGAGCAGTATCAGGCGGTGTTGATTCCACAGTTGCGGGAACGCTTGTCGCAAGAGCCATTGGAAAACAATTTACTCCAATTTTTGTTGATAACGGATTAATGCGTGATGACGCCGAAAAAACAGTAATAAAAGTTTTTAAACCATTCGGAATAAAACCAATACTCATTCACGTTGAAAAAGAAATGCTGAAAAGATTGAAAGGAATAACAGACAGCGAGGAGAAAAGGAAAACAATCGGAAGATTTTATATCGAGATATTTGAAAAAGAAATGACACGTTTAATTACCTCCAACCATAATGTTAAATTTCTGCTACAAGGAACTATTTATTCAGATGTCATTGAAAGCAAAGGCACCAAACACGCTTCCAAAATAAAAAGCCATCATAACGTCGGTGGGCTTCCGGAAACAATGAAGCTTGAACTGCTTGAACCACTAAGAAATCTTTACAAAGACGAGGTTAGGTCTTTGGGTAAATTAATTGGCTTAGCGGATGACGTAGTTTGGAAACAAGTTTTTCCGGGACCCGGATTCGCTGTACGAATCAGGGGAGAAGTCACAGAAAAAAGACTATTACAGGCAAAACAAGCAGACAAAATTGTTATAGAAGAACTGAAAAAATCCGGATGGTTTGAAAAAGTTTATATGTCATTCCCGGTTATGACAAACGCTGAATCAACTGCTGTAAAAGGGGACGGAAGATTCTTGGGAGAAGTAATAGCGCTCAGAATTATTGAGTCAAAAGATATTATGACAACCACTTGGTCACGTTTGGAATATGATTTATTGCAAAAGATTTCATCCAGAATTGTAAACGAGGTTCCGGATGTTTCAAGAGTCGTATACGACATAACCACAAAACCCCCCGCAACCATGGAATGGGAATAATTGTTTGAACAAAGTTTTGCTATAATTGAACGAATGATAAATATTGATGATTTCTCAAAAGTTGAAATGTCTGTTGGAAAAATTTTAGAAGCAGAACCAGTTATTGGTTCTGAAAAACTACTGAAACTTAAAGTGGATTTTGGAGAAGAGGCTCCAAGACAGGTTTTATCCGGAATTGCCAAATGGTACCAACCTTCCGATTTAATTGATAAATCGTATGTCTTTGTAACAAACCTTGAAGTGAGAGTTATGATGGGACTTGAAAGCCAAGCAATGATCTTAGCCGCTCACGATGGAGAAGACTTATCAATAATAACTCCAAATAAAGAAGCTAAACCAGGAACTAGAATCGGCTAATTGGAAAATGGAAATTGGAAATTGAAAACTCGAATAAGGGTTTACCCTGTTTACCTTGAGAGTATCGAAAGGAGCAAAAGAGGGGTTTACCCTGAGCAGAGTGAAGGGAGGTGAAATATGGCGGACAAAAATCTTGAACAAGTAAATGTTAACATCAATCCAATAACTACTCCCGTTCTTTATACAGACATGGTTTTTATGAACGTAAATGAAGACGGAGTAATTTTGGATATTTGTCAAAAAGCGGGAGGTGCCAACCAAGCACAGGTTGTTTCTCGCATTGGAATGAGTAGGTCTCATGCTGAAAAGTTTGTAAAAAAACTTTCTGAAATATTGGCGCTAACAGCTGGTCATTCACAAACCGGAGGAAAAAATTAATATCCAAAAGCTCTTAGAATATAGGGGGTAAATATTATAATTCCAACAACAAGTGCTCCCAAAGAAGAAATCAAAACCATTCCGGCTCCTACATCTTTTGCGGCTTTTGCTTCTTGCCTATGTTCCGTTGTAATTAAATCAATCATTTCTTCAATTGACGTATTTATCATTTCCGAACAAAGAGCAAGAAGAATTGTAAATCCCAATATCCATTTCTCAAGGTCACTTACATTAAAATAAAAGCTGGCGATCACGACAATAATTGCGGATACAAAATGTATTCTTAAATTTTGGTTGTGGACAAATGCAAATCCAATCCCGCTAAAGGCAAATTTAAAAGAAAGGACTAATTTTTTAAAATTAATCATATTTTTTATTTTAGCAAATCTAAGGTTTTTTCTTTACCCAAAATTTCAAATACTTCTGCCAGCGGCAAACCCTGTTCTTTTCCGATTATTACTTTGTAAAAATATGGGAATCTTTTTTGCTCTTCTGCTAAAACTTGTGAGATAAATTCCGCGATTCTATCTTTACTCCATTCATTTAAGTCCGCTAAACCGGAGGCGATTTTTTTTCTAAAATAATTTTCTTCTTCGTTTAAGTCCGGTTTGTTAGGCTTTAAAAAGGGGAGGATAAGATCTTGAAATTCCGTTAACTTTTTCATTCTGGTTTTTGCCGGTTCAAGAAGTTTGTCCAGTAAATCCTGATCAAGCTTTGCTAATTCCGGTGAAACCTCCAATATCTGACTTTTTATTTTTGAATTTTGACTTTTTCGAATATATTCACCATTCATCCACTCAAGTTTTTTTTGGTCAAAAATAGAAGGAGAAATATTAATTTTCTCCAATGAAAAATTTTTAACAATTTCATCATGCGACATAACCTCTCTATCGTCTTTTGGAGACCAACCAAGAAGCATTAAATAGTTGAGAAGTGCTTCGGGTAAAATTCCTTCGTCTTTAAAATCCAAAACTGATTTCGCACCGCTTCTTTTTGAAAGTTTTTTCCCGTCTGTTCCCAAAATATTCGGAACATGGACAAAAAAAGGAACTTCCCATCCAAAAGCTTTGTACAAAAGAATATGTTTTGGAGTCGAAGGAATCCAATCTTCACCTCGAATTACATGTGTTATTCCCATCGCATTATCATCAATAACATTTGCTAAATGGTATGTAGGGAATCCATCTTTTTTCAAAATTATAAAATCTTCAATTTCAGAATTTTTAAACTCAACCTTTTTATTTCCAACCTTATCTTCCCACGCGGTTGACCCCTCCTTTGGAACAATAAAGCGTATTGCCCCC
>JAKAHW010000110.1 GCA_021825285.1 bacterium | reverse complement strand
AATTTTGAAATCCAAATTCTAATGTAGTATTATATCAGCTATGGCTTCCGAAAAACCAGAAGAACGAAAAAAAGACAGAGTCCACGTTGAGGTTGTACGACAAATGCTGACCTTGGCCACTTCAGGTTTTGGACTCGTTGCCGCACTTGCCTGGAACAACTTAATTCAAGAATTCGTAAATAGCTACATCAAAAAGTGGCTGCCAAATTCAGGCGGAATAATAAGTCTTTTAATTTACGCAATCGCGATTACCATATTAGCAGTTATTGTTACCCTACAACTTTCAAAATTCTTAAAAAAAATTGAGGGAACTTCCAATAGATGATTATAAAAGCTCTTCAGCTTTCGAATTTTAGGAACCATACTTCTGCCAAATTTAACTTTAAGAAAACAACCTTAATAATAGGCAAAAATACCGCGGGCAAAACCAATATTCTTGAGTCACTTCATATTCTTTCTCATGGAAAAAGTTTTCGCGCCGAAAATGACCGCGATACAATTCAAGACGAAAAGGAATTTTGTCGGATTGAATCTTTGGTTGAAAACGGAAGTGAAAAAACAAGACTCGCCATTATTTTTGCTAACAGAAATAATTATCTATCAAAAAAGTTTTTGGTAAATAATGTTGCCAGGCGCCACTTGGACTTTGCGGCAAATTTTTCTTCTGTGCTTTTTACGCCTGAAGATATTGACCTTATTACCGGTTCCCCAAGCCTTAGGAGAAAATATTTCGACGGCATTTTATCTTTGGCAAGCCGGGATTATAGATATGCTCTTGGAAAATACGAAAGGGGACTTCGTCAAAGAAACAGAATGCTCGCAGACATCAAACACCAAAGGAAATACTACAAACGAGAAGATTTTGAATATTGGGACAAAATTTTAATTGATAATGCAAAAGTTTTGACCGGGAAACGCGAAGAATTGGTAGATTTTGTAAACGAGTCCAATAAAGACCTTTTTGATTTTCATATCATTTATGACAAAAGCGTCATGTCTTTGGAAAGGCTTTTCAAATACCATTATGAAGAACAAGCAGCAGGTGTTACGCTTGTAGGGCCTCAGAGGGATGATTATGTTTTCGTTTTTCCATTAAAACGAAATGATGCATCGAATGGTGCGTCAAAAAAAATCTCCGAGTTTGGTTCACGAGGGCAAGAACGCTTAGCAATTTTACAGATGAAACTTCTGGAAATCGCATACTTAAAAAAGGGAACAAAGGCAAATCCCGTTCTTTTACTGGATGACATTTTTTCGGAGCTTGATGAAGCAAATATAAATAAAGTTTTTTCCTATATTTCCGGTCAGCAAACTATTATCACAACCACTCACCACGAATTCGTACCTAAAAAAATGATGAAACAGGAAGATCTGGAAATTATCGAGCTTAAATAGCTTTAACTCTGGTGAGAAATTTCGTTCCCTAAAATAGTTTCGTAATCTGTAATTGATCTGCGTCGAAAACTTAAGGGCTCTCTTAGACAAGAAATAACTTCTGCATTCACATTTGCTAATACTCTCTCTTCTCTCTGAGAAGTTCGTTTTAAAAACTCGTTGGCATCTATAAATCTTGATAAATCTGCTTTTTCTCTCATAAAACAAGATACTACCTGAAATGCTTAAAAATTTCAATATCCTTTCATAACTTTTGGTATTTCGGAGGCCAAGTCTGAGGCGTTAAAGTATGGGCCGACGCGTTCAAATAAAGAATCTCCTGCCTTTTTATTGATATAACTTGCGGCACACGCTGACAAGAATGCATCATTCTTAGCATATAAGCTTGCGACCAAACCTGAAAGGACATCTCCGGTTCCGCCTTTTGTCATCCCCGCATTTCCGCCTGAAACCATAACTGCTTCGTTAGGTGAAGAAACAATATCCTTTTCCCCCTTCAGCAAAACCACACAGCTATATTCCTGAGCAAAAACTTTAACCTGCTCCTCAATTTTTAAATTTTGAATTGCGCTTTTGACTTTTGACTTTTGCCTTTTGACTTTTATCATTTCAAATTCTCTTGCGTGTGGGGTTATTATTGCGGTTGGCGGCAAAACCTCAGGATCAATTGTTTGCAAGCTTCCCCCATCAATTACCCATTTTTTTTCAGTATATTTTTCGAGTAAACCTTCGGTCAATTCTTTTGTATCATCATCTCCTTCTTCCACTCCTTCTTCCCGAGGAAGTCCGGGACCGATTAAAATACAATCTGCTTCGTTTATGTAATCATCAATTTTGTCCCGCGGAACAATAATTCCATCCCTGAATTCTTTTTTTACAATCTCATTGTTTTCTGGAACCGAGGAGTAAAAAACCATATCAACAATTCTGGAAGCAACTATTAATGGCCATAAAGATGCTGCGTGAAACAACTTTGAGCCTGCAATTATTAGAACTTTTCCGTTTTCTCCCTTGTGAGATCCAACAGGCGCAACATAAAGATTTTTTAGAACTTGTGGGTTAAACTCATCCATGAAAGCAATTATATCAGCTTTTATCCTTCGATTACTGTTCCTACAAATTCGCGGCCCGTAAAGTAGTTTTTGAGGTTTTTGAAGTTATTTCCTTTGAGAATTACGACTCTGAGGCCTAAATCCTGTGCTTTTCTTGAGGCAATGGGGTCAAAAGGCATATTCATTCCGGGAGTCCATTTATCTCCGACAATTTTTCTGAATTCTTTCCAAGTTATTTTTGTTATTGGTTTTGCGTCTGGATGCACTTTTGGATCTTTATCAAACGCCATTTCTACATTGCTCATGTTAATTATTGTTTTGACATTGTAGTCTTCGCAGATCATAGCAGCGCAAAAATCTGTTGACCATCCCGGCCTCCACCCTGACCCGATAACCACAGGCTCAACAACTTTTCTGATAATTTCATAGTGCTTGAGAATATAAGGATGTGCGATGTCGCGAAAAATTGTTCGTACGAGGTGGGCGTTTAAACGCGTGGCGTGAATTCCTAACCAGTCCAAATCTTCGGGGACTAATTCATGACCGGTTACATGCTGAGCGGCATCTTGATAATGTCTGGTTGTTGCCCCTCCGCCTGCGACCAAAAAAAACTGGCGCTTCTTTTTGTGCGCCAGCTGTTCTCTTACAAACTCTGCAAACTCTTTAAGGAAGGTAATATCAATACCCCCATTGGGAACAATTAAGGATCCTCCAAGAGATATAACGACTTTTTCGTCATATGTTGGTGTTCTTGCCATCATATTGTTAAGTATCCTTCCTCGTCTAATTTTAGTCTTGCCTCTATCATTGTTTGAGTCGAAAAAAAGGGCAGGAATTATCCTGCTCTTAGGTTGAAGATTAAGATATCAAAAAACTGTAAAAAAAGCAAGTTTTAGCCACTTGACATTAAAAAAGAAAATCCTATATACTAACAACTATTATGCCAGCAGCCAAAAAAGCTAAGCAATCCCAAACAATCGGAGATCTGACAAAGAAAGTCTCACAAATTAAAACTTCTCAACTGGTTTATATTCTTCTTTTAGTCGCATTTTTCTTAATAGGATATTTAGTTGCCCGCGTTCAACTTCTTGAAAAAGGCGGAGCAGCAGGAACCAATCAAGCAGCTCAGGCTCCAAGCCAACAACAAGGGGCAAATCAAGGAGCAGGACAAGCTCCAAAAACCGTCACAAACGATGATATAAAAAGATGGGCAAAAGAGGTTGGACTAAATACAGCCAATTTCAATTCCTGTTTTGACTCTA
>JAKAHW010000109.1 GCA_021825285.1 bacterium | reverse complement strand
TTTGCCATATTGGGAGAAAAAATTTCAGGAAGAAGCCGCTGTCCGTTCCGTCCACTATGGAACCCATATTGAAGGAAACGAGCTGAGTCTTAATCAGGTGGAAAAGGTTTTGGATGGGGAAAGAATAGTCGCGCGTGAGCGGGATGTACAGGAGGTAATAAACTACAGAAAAGTATTGGAGTTTATCGGCCGAAGGACAAAAGCAAAAATTGACCAGGACACAATTAAAGATTTGCATAAAATTGTGGTCGATAAAATTTTGCCGCCTGAAAAAGTAGGGGAATTTCGTAATAAAGAAGTAGTAATCAAAAATAGTTTGACCGGTGAAGTGTCATTTCGTCCTCCGAGAGTCGTCGAAGTCCCTTGGCAAATTAAGGAATTGGTGGTTTTTATTCAAGACGAAGAGGAAATCCACCCGGTTTTAAAAGCAGGAATTGTTCATTATGAATTTGTCCGTATTCACCCTTTCCTTGACGGAAACGGGAGAGTAGGACGCGCTCTTTCAATGCTTGTTTTATTTAAATTAGGCTATGACATAAGGCAATTTTTCTCACTCGAAGAGTATTTTGACAAAAACCCCGAAGATTATTACGAGGCTCTTCAAAGCGTTTCTGTCAAAAATGGTGAACAAACAGATTGGCTTTCATATTTTACCGAGTGTCTTGCGCAGGAATTGGGGAAAATAAAAGAGAAAATTGAAGGCATTTCAATTGATACAAATTTAAAGAAAAAGCTTGGAGGCCCGGTAATGCTAACCGAAAGGCAGCTTAAAATAATTGAATATATTCAAAAAATAGGATATATAGAAAACAAAATATACGAAACACTTTTCCCAATGGTTTCAGAAGATACAGTTCTTCGTGAAGTGCAGGATCTAGTCAAAAAAGGGTTGCTTAAAAAAGAGGGTGTTACAAAAGGCGTAAAATACGTGATGTCGTAGATTAGTGAATAGGAATTAGTGACTAGGGAATAGTTTAAAATATAAATATGGCAGAACAAATAGATCAAGGAGGAATTCCAAAACCGGAAAGAGGAGGTTTTAAACCTGTTGTTTTGGTGGTTGAGGATGATCCTATTTTAAGACGACTCGAGGAACGCACGTTAATTGAATTGGGGGTAGAACATTCGTTAGCACAAGATGTTGCCCAGGCGCGGAAAATATTAGAAGAAAATCCCGGAAAATTTAGCCACATTTTTTCTGATTTTGATATGCCCGGTGTAAGCGGAGGAGAGTTTGCAGAAGAAGTAAGAGGAAAATTTTCCAATTTATCAATTACCTTAATGACAGGAAGGCCTTCCGATGATGATTCTTTAGAAGGATTAAAGGACAAAGGCGTAAGTTTTATTCAAAAACCATTTAGTATTTCAGACGTTGAGAAGCTACTTACAGAAGAAAGTAAAACAAAATGAACTTCAAAGAACTTTCAGTATATTTAGAAAAATTAGAAAATACTGCCTCCCGCAATGCATGGAGATAGAGCTGGTTTAATATAAAATTTAGATAAATTTAGGTTTATTCAGAAAGATAAAGAATATTATTTCCCCGAACAAGACAATTTAAATTCTTACAGAATTGTTCAAGTATCTTTGACCTAGTTCTAGAAAAAAAGTATAATATAGGCCTATGAAAGTTTATCTCATAAGACATGGGCAGACAAGGTTTAATGCTCTAAGGATTTTGCAGGGATCTGAAATTAACGAACCATTAGATGAGGTTGGCTTTGAGCAGGCGATTGAGCTTGGCGAACAGTTAAAAGGAAAAGGAATTACGCATATTTTTACGTCTGATCTTGACCGTGCTTATCAGACTGCTGATTTGGCAAGGAGAGTCATGGTGGAGGACTCAATTACAAAGGAAGCTCCTGTTCCAATTACAATGCTCCCCGGACTTAATGAGCGTAGTTTTGCAGGTGCCGCAGGAAAAAGAATGAGAATTGTCAACAAGGAACATGAAGGAAGAAGTTTTGCCGAATCATTAGGAGCTGAAACAGATGCTGAATTGGAAGAAAGATTGATTAGAACATGGAGAGAACAGATAGTGCCTCGATGTATTGATACGGATACGATTGCGTTGGTTTGTCATGGGGGAGTAATGGATACGTATATTAAGCATTTTAATTTACCGGGCCCCCGGGCAGAAGCAAGCGATCCCGGGTTCGTTCATAAAAACGCCTCTGTTGTGAGTTTTGACTTTCCTTTGTAAACCTCAGAAAAAAATCCGAATAACCTACAAAATCCTGATGTAATTGTTAGATATGTTACTTATTAAAAGCACGTTTGTGTACAGGAGATTTGCAATAAAATTGACTGATATTATAGGCTAACTTATATAAACTACTAACATATGAAAGTTATACAGTTAATCAACAAATTTGTACCGGGAGTCGTTATGTCGATTTTTGTTATGGGGATTTTATACTTTATAATTGGGTTTACCGGTCCTCAAGTTTTAGGTATCTCGAATTCAGTGAATGCAGGGGCATTGTTAACAAACATAAATAATGCAAGAAGAAGTAATGGCCTTTCTGATTTGGTCATAAACGACAGACTTTCTGCTGCAGCATCACAAAAAGCGTCAGATATGTTTGCGAAAAACTATTGGGCACATTTTAGCCCTACAGGAACTTCCCCTTGGTATTTTATTTCAAAAAATGGGTATGCTTACTCGTACGCAGGGGAGAATTTGGCTAATGGTTTTACTTCATCTGAAGCAACATTTGGTGCATGGATGGCATCTTCTGCTCATAGAGCAAATATATTATCAAGAAGTTATAAGGAAACCGGATTTGCGGTTGTGGACGGAAATCTTCAAGGTAGGGAAACAGT
Organism: bacterium; assembly: GCA_021825285.1. Next base: position 886 of record JAKAHW010000109.1, on the reverse strand, counting down.
TTTGGTTGTTGAAATGTTTGGATCAAAGAGGTAACAAAATCTAAGAAATAAGGTTTGGGTGGGATGCATTTTGCAGTCCTTTTATGTCAAGAATAGTGATAATTTGTTTTTTATAGTCGACTATCCCTTTCTTTTTAAGCTGACTCATTGCTACACTTACCGTTTCCCGAGTTAAGCCAATTAGCGTTGAGATATCCCGGTGACTTAGAGGAACATTAATTACAATTTGTCCATTTTTGTTTTTGCTTCCAAACCTCTCAGAATAAATTTTTATTATTGATGCTACGCGAGAATACGAGCCGCCTAAATTTAGATGCTGCATTCTTAAAAGTAGTCCTCCTAGTCGAGAGAGTATGCTTTGTGTAAGGGAAAAAAGAATTTCAGGGTTCTCCTTTATAAATTCAACGAATTTTTCTTTTGATACTCTCCACAGCTTAACGTCTGTTATTGCTTCTGAATAATACATATTCCACCTGTTATTAATGGCCCAGGAGGTAGGAAAAAATTCATAAGGCTTAAATGTCATAAGGGTAAGTTCTTCACCAGATTCTGTAGTTTTATAAGCCCTTATGTATCCTTCTTTAATACAATAAAGCCCTTGTGGATTTTCATCCGCTCTAAATATTATTTGTCCTTTTTTGTAGTTTAATAAAGGATATTGTTCAACAAAATTCTGAAGTTTTTTTGGAAGATCATCCATGCTTGCATTATATATCACTAATTTGTCAAAAGCCAATATGTTTGTATGAATTATTGCAAAAAAAATGTAATATAGATTACAAACTGACATGATGCTTTATTAGCCAATATTTGCAGTTTATTGTTGTTAATTTAAAAAAAGTTATATATCATAAGCGTTGGAATGAATATTTCCGTTCTATCAAAT
>JAKAHW010000108.1 GCA_021825285.1 bacterium | reverse complement strand
TCTTGAGCTAAACAATCGCGATTATTTACTAAAAAGAATAAAAGAAGTAAAATAGCACTATGTTAAAAGATAAAATTCAGGAAGATTTAAAACAAGCGATGTTGGCAAAGGATGAAGAAAGACTTTCCGTTATCCGAATGTTAAAATCCGCCATTCAATATTATGAAATTCAAAAAGGCGGAGCAGGATATGAGGCAACAGATGAAGACGTAATTGATGTTATTGGACGGGAAATTAAAAAAAGAAAAGAAAGTATTGAAATGTATAGAAATGCCGGAAGAAATGAGCTGGCAGAAAAAGAAGAATCGGAGCTAAAAACTCTACAAACCTATTTACCCGAACAATTAAGCGAAGAACAGATTAGAATTTTGGTTGAAGAAGCAGTTGCACAAACAGCCGCATCAACAATTCAAGATATGGGAAAGGTGATGGGAGTTTTAATGCCAAGAGTTAAAGGAAAAGCAGATTCAAGTTTTGTAAGCAACCTCGTCCGCCAAAAACTCCAAGGGTAAATTGATTAGATAAGCTGTTGCTTATTTATAGAATTTCAGTATACTTGAAATATGGCCGCAGTAACACAAACGTGCACTAAATGTGCGCGTCAATTTCTGGTAATTGATCCAGAGCAAAAATTCCTCCAAGAAAAGGGTCTCCCGCTACCTGCAATGTGTTTTTCTTGTAGACAAGACAGGCGACTTGTCCTTCGCTCCGAGCGAAACCTTTATAAAGCAACGTGCGCTAAATGTGGAAAACAAATAATTGTAGCCTTTGACCCATCTAAAGTGACCCAATCCATTTACTGCAAAACTGATGCCGACGCTTATTTCGCAGAAAACGACTCTATCATAACTGATCCACTACCCACTGATTAACATGACAGCAGAAGGTTTTTTTAAGGAATTACAACGGCTTATTTACTCCCATCCCAAACCTTACACTCACACATTAAATTCAGAAAATGCAGAATACGGAGATCAACTTTATTATTGCCATAACATGCTGTATTGTTTTGACACAGTAAAATCATCTGATTGTATTTATATTTTTGACTCCATGGGATCTGCTAATTGTGTGGATGGCAATTATTTATCCGACTGTCAGTTGTGCTATGAATGTGTTGCGTGTGGCACATGTTTTAATTCAAATTATCTCGACCACTGCAATAACGTAAGGGATTCGGGTTTCAGCTCAAATTGCTACGACTGTCATGATGTTTTTGGATGTGTAAGTCTAAATAGCAAATCCTTTTGTATTTTTAATAGACAACTAACAGAAGATGACTACAGGGTAAAAGTAGAGCAATACAAAAAATGGCCCCCTGAAAAAATCTTGGCATATGTAGATGAGCTTAGGAAAAAATACCCGCTTACCCAAACAAAGGGATTAAATAATGTCAATTCTCCATATGGAAACTACGTTTTTGACAGTCGAAATTCTTATATGTGTTTTGGAGCTTCTAATTTAGATGACTGCGGGTATATGTTTGAATCAGGAGAGAGTAAAAGTTCATTTGATGCGTTATTTTCAACTGAATTACAGTTGTCATATGAATCTATAGATTCTGGACAACTCTTTAACTGTAGCTATTCCATCTGGTCTGGAAATAGTATTGATTGTTCGTATATTATATCTTGCGTGGATTTAAAAAATTGTTTGGGTTGCGTAGATCTTGCACATAAACAATATTGCATTTTAAATAGGCAATTTACAAAAGAAGAATACGAAAAAATAAGCGCTCAGATTTTAGCGGAACTTAAGGCAAAAAATTTAGGTTGGGATGGGCTTGTGTACTAGACGATGGGCTCTGGGAAATCACCATCTCCACCTTCTGAGGAAATGGGGCTTGCTGAATTGCTCCAGTTGTAAATTTCATTTTCTACACTCGTTTTATTACTTCCATACGTCATCCGTGAATATTCCACTATTTCTCTAGCATAGCTCACATCTGTCGGTGGAATGTTAATTGTGCTTGCAGAAAAAGGAGGAGTCAGCTTTCCGTCTACAGACATTTTTATATACATCTCCCTCGCATGTAAATTGATCATGTCTTCAGCAGAAAATGTAGGGGCGAATTCGTTTGAAAGATATTTTGCATCATCACCGCCTACGGCAAATGCTATCATAGAGCCCACATTTCCAAAGGCTGTTGCCTTCACGTCTTCAGGGAGCTGCGCAATATACTGGTGAGCAATAGTTAGATCAAGATGATATTTCCTGGCTTCGGAAAGTATGCTGGAGAATGCATCCGTTGCAAAATTTTGAAATTCGTCTACGTAAAAATAGAAGTCTCTCCTCTCCTCCTCGCGTATTGAGGCACGTGCCAGGGCAGCTTGTTGGATTTTTGTTATAAACATAGATCCCAGAAGCGCTGCATTTTCTTCCCCTAGTTTTCCTTTTGAAACATTAATGATTACTATTTTCCCCGTATCCATAAATTCATCAAATTTTAATGCGTTTCTGCTTTGCCCCACCATATTTCGGATAATGGGGTTTGAAACAAATTGGCCTACCTTATTAAGAATGGGAATTACGGCTGTATTTGAAAATCTCTCATTCCACGAAGAGAATTCATTTATCCAAAAGCTCTTCACTACCGGATCCTGGATTTGTTTTATGACACGCTGACGATATTTTACGTCCGAAAGGATACGAGGAATGCCTAAAATATTAGAGTCAGGAGTCTCCAAAAGGGCAAGCGTAATATAACGAATGAGATGCTCCATTTGTTCATTCCAGGTCGCTGCAAACATTTTTTTAAAGATAGATATAAAAAATGATGATAAATGTTGTCGCATCTCGGGATCTTTCACCGGCTCAAGAGGGTTGAATCCGATTGGAAAGTCACGATCTGCAGGATTTACATATACTACATCTTTAATCCTATTTTTAGGTACATAGTTCAATATTTCCGTAGCTAAATCTCCATGAGGATCTAATAGACAACACCCCTGTCCGCTCTTTATATCTGAAATAAGCAACAACTCGATAAGTCTACTTTTACCGCTTCCTGTTTTCCCTACAACGTATAAATGGCGCCTCCTATCCATACGTTTTATTCCAAACCGTTTTCCCTCGTTTCTATAATTTGTTTCGCCAAAAATTGATATTTCACTTTCAGAAACGCTGCCATCTCTAGGCAAAATATCAGGAGCGGGAGCACGCTTGGAAGTAGTATTTACCACATTTGAAACCAAGCCTCCTTTATATGGAAAGTGATAAATCGTAGCAATCTCAGAGAATGTCCAAAAATCTCCTTGCTCAAATAACCTTGCAACGCATGCTTTGTACAATTCATCTTGAGATCTATTTTTCTTTTTTAGCTCATTTGACCCCTTCACACTTTTTAGTAAGTTTAATATTGTGTTAAGCTTCGTCATTGCTACTTTTTGGTTAAGCGCAAGATATCCAAGCCTAAGCTTTCCCATGTATAAGTCCTTGTCCATTTTTGTTTCCATCCCTTTTCTATTTGCCATTTTATGTGTGGCACCCAAAAGCCCCCTCTGATAGAATTTTGATCCAACCCGTTTTATTACTAGCTGCAAAAATACTTTTTCTTTCTGTTCGGTTTTAGATAAAATTGCTGATAGATTTTTAAGCAAATCTTCTTCTATTTCCTGGTATGTTTTAATAGGATTTACGCTAGAATGTTTAAACCCTATTTCTACAAACGCGGCATCGCGCATGAATTCCATGCTATCCTTAGTCAACTCTACTTCA
>JAKAHW010000005.1 GCA_021825285.1 bacterium | reverse complement strand
GGAGGGTGAGAAATTCGTGCTGGTTTTTGAAAGATCTAAAAGTGTTGCGGCAAGCATGGTGGGAATAGCAAGCATAAAGGAAAATTCAACTGCTGCTTTACGAGGCAAGCCTACAAACATTCCTCCTACAATTGTCGCGGCAGCGCGTGAGACTCCCGGAACCATCGAAATTGCCTGAAAAAGGCCTATAATAATGGCTTTTCTATATGAAACCCTATCTATGTTGCTTCCGGTGTGTTTTGTGCGTTTAAAGTACCATTCTACGGCAATAAGGGCAATTCCTCCCCAGAATAGGCTCAAAAGTACCACGTTTGCGTTCCCGAGAAGGTAGGTTTTAACTAATTTATAAAGGATATAACCCAAAATGCCGGTTGGAATGAAGGCTACGATGACACGCTTGAGAAGCTCGATGTCTTTTAATAGTTTGCGAGCGTAAAGCACAATAACGGAAAGGATAGCGCCTGATTGAATTGCGATTTCAAATGTTTTGACAAATTCGGTTGAAGGAATGGAAAAAAGCTTTGAGGCTAGAATTAAGTGGCCGGTAGAGGAGATGGGAAGAAATTCTGTGATTCCTTCGATTACGCCCAGGATAAGTGCGTGGAATAAGTCCATAATGTTAGTATACAATTTCCAGTTACCAATTTCCAGTTAGTGTTGATAATTTTCAATTTAGTGTTAGGGTTTGGTATAATTAAAATACCCTGAAGTATTGGGGAAATTTTGCCTTCTTAGCTCAGCGGTAGAGCAGCTGTTTTGTAAACAGCAGGTCGCGGGTTCGAATCCCACAGAAGGCTCACTTCAATAGTTTCCAGTCTCCAATTAGCAGTTTCCAATTAATTATTCAATTGGGCAATTAATCAGTTTTGGTCTTTTTTTCCAAGGTGAGAATGGAGGACGAAAGAAGGTTTTTAATTTCTTCAGCTTCTTTTATTAGTTTTGGAATTTCTGGATTACTATTTCCCTCTTTTAATAATCTTAACCAATGTATTGATTCTCTTGCTTCTTTTCTTGATATTTTCAAACGGTGAATAAAGTCTTTTTTACTTAATGCTTCAAGAGCTTCTATGTAATTTGCTCCAACTGAAGCAGAAGATCTAATAAGTTGAGAATTGTATTCATTCAAATAAATATTCCTAGAAGAGCTTCGAACTAAAAATAGGCAATTTCTACCAAATAGATAAAGCCTTTCATAGAATTTTTCAGAATCGAACTTTCCCATACAAAAATAGTAACAGATTTAATTGTTAATTGAAAAATTGATGAATTAATTGTCAATTGGAAAATGGAAATTTGAAATTGTTAATTAGGGTGTGGTGGGGGAGGATCGGAGAAAAGAAACAGCTTTTGGCTGAGTAAGCGAACTTACTAAGCGAACTGTTAAGTTCTTTTTCCGATCCACCCCGTAGACCACCTTGTACGAGTTATTCCTCGAGTTTCCGCAAGCTTATTGGCGGTTGTAGAGTTTTTACCCGTGTATTGCGAAAGATTATTCCACGTCCCACCAGATGGCGGCGATCATGGGCTGGTCGTCCACATCGTTGATCTGCTTCATTGTGGCAGACCAGGTGGCCGGCGCGGCGACTTCAGGGATTCCCCCTTTTCGCTGGTGCGCAAACGGCGCGTGAACTACGAAGTCCGGATCGTTACCTCCGAGGAGGGCACATTTCGGATGTTCGGGGCATGTGCCGCGAACGATACCTGAGGCTGTGATTTTAGCCACCCAATTCTCCTGTCCTGGTGATGGTGCTTCGAGCAGCAAGCGCTACGGGCTTTTCAGATTTCGGATTGAGATCGTGAAGACCACAAATCCAATCAGGATTAGTCCCGTAAACACAAGGATGCTCGGAAGCCATCGGTCGGTTGTCGCGCCCACAACAGTGAACCCAAGCAGGATACACATGCAGTAGAGCAGAAACAAAATCACATGACCCATGAGTCTGTCCCTCTTACCTGAATTCGGACGTGAATTGGCGTTCTCGGTTCTTTTTTCTCCCGGAGCTGTGTCGTAGTTCGAGTGGTTACGAACTAAGAAGCCGCGGCCAGGGTGGGCCTTTTGCCTGCGAGAAATTCGTCGTAGGTTACGGGTACCCCCGGGCTGCACACGAACCGGAAAACGGTGTGGACGCCTTCGACGCGTGTTCGGAAGAACGGAACGGAAATCCGGCCTTCTCCTTCGCAAAGAACGCAAAGGTAGGCGATGCCTCCTCCCGCAAGATGGAGTCCGCTTCCGCCGCAGGTTGGGCAGATTTGTAACCAAGCCATGGCTATGCCTTTCTGAACTCTGGTCGTTAACGATAGTTCGGTTCCTCGTCCTCCTCATCCCAGGGGAAGTCGAGTTCCGCCGGGAGATTGGCGAATGCGCGGCGAGAGACCATCTGGATCGCGGCTGCGACCAGATAGCAGATCATCTCATCCACGTAGTCTTCCGCTCCCGAATAGGAAACGACCAGTCGCCGGCTGGGGCCAGAAACGATTGCTCCGACCCACTGGGTGTGGCCTTCGCCCAAAAGGTAGGGTTCCTCCGTCACAACCGTCCGGGAGTTCCGGCCGGTATAAAAGCAGAGGTCAGCCTTTCCCTGGGCAATCAGGTCGTAGGAATGCTCCCACTCCGTCGCAGGATCTCCCCAGGATTCCTCGTAGAGGTTCTCGGGTTCAGAACCTGAGTTTGGGTCGACCACGATCAGATGGCCGTGGCTTCGCTTGGCGAACGTGGTCCGGATGTGATCAATAGCCGGTCGAACCAAATCGACGGCTTCACGGACCATTTCTTCTGTGAGAAGATAGCTCACTTCCGTTCCTTTCCTGAACTCGGTCGTGAATTGGCGTTCCCGGTTCTTTTTTCTCCCGAGACTTATGATCTTGGGTTTCCCCAAGGTTATGGCTAGAGATTGATTGCGAGAACGATGGCCGAACCTGCAAGTGCGGAGGAGAATCCAAGCCGGTACCATTGGTTCACAACAATCCCAAACCGGGATTTCTTCTCCTCAGCATCGATGACCCTTCTTGACTGCCAGACGGCCTCAAGCAGGGCGAGTGCTGCGAGCACGATTAGAACGGCGATGATGATCTTGACTGAATTGGTGTCCATAGAACCCTCCCATCGGTTCTGGTTTTCGAATTGGCGGGATGTGAACTTAAGCACGATAACGATGTCGCTCTTGCCGTTTGAGCCGATTTGTCACCTCGTTGGCTTTGAGCGGGTACGCCGTGGCCTGTCGGCAAGCTTGCCGCTAGGCTTTGGTTCCCTCGGGTTCTCCTCGCGGATGAACTTAGTCAGGCGCCCCACAGGCTGCCTGTCCTTCCACGAGTACGAGCCTCCGTTCTGATAAGAGCTGACGCCGGTCAGTCGGACCTCTTTTCCGTCTGCTCCTTCATAGACAACAATCCGGGCTCCGGCTACAGCGTGATTATCGGACCAAAAGCCCCACCTCTCGCTCCCGTTGATTTCGTCGCCTTTGGATGCCATTGACCTTTCCTTCCTTCAGGAATTAGTTGGTTGTAAACAGTATCCGCGAGATGCGGTCTATCGCCCATTCAAGCAGTGCTGTTCCACCCGTGACCAAGAGCCCCATGAGAAGGGATACGGCCGCTGTGCAGATCCAGACAATGCCCACGATGAGCGTGATTTCTGAAGCGTCAGTCGTGTCGTATGACGGACACGATGAAAGGTCTTTGAAGCCCCTCATTGCTTGCTCTACGCAAGAGATGTTCCGGTTGTCAAGCGTCTGCATGACGAAAAGCCAGAACAGGAACGTTACGAGTCCCAATACGAATGGGCTCCAGATGACGTATGTCTTCTTGCCTTCGACGGGAAGCGCGAGGCAAAGTCCGAAGGACAGTGCCAGAAGTGCTCCCACGAGGCCGAAGAACCAGCTCCATGCTTGAGGATCACCGGGAATCAATCGTTTCTCCTTGTCGGTTTCGTTGACGGCGTCCGCTTCCGCGGTCTAAAGGTGAATGATCTTCTTGCACTTTGTACAGGAGAACCCTTCCGTCTTGCTGTCAGTGACAACGAGACGAATTTGGGCTCCGCACTCGGGGCAAGGGAGGATCTTCACTTCAGGTTTGGGCTCCAATTTCTTCTCCTCTAACTCCTCTTGGGAGTGAATTCCAATCGTTGCTCGTTTTTTAGGCGAACCAAATGATAGCACCGGCTATAGCGCAGAGCGCAGTTATCGGGCCTAGAATTCGATATCTTTGTTCCCACTCGTCGTCAGGAATTGAGGTGTAAACCTCGCATGCCGTGACAAAGCATATGGAAAACAGAGCTACCAGCAATATGAGCTGATTTTGGTTCAAAGTGAATTTACCTTTCTCTTGTAGATGGTAATTTCGGCTGGAAACCTTTTTTCCAACAAAAACACCACCTACAAAATAGGTGTTTTTATGCTTCGCATATCTTTCTGTCCGCCTTCGCTAATGCTTCGGCGAGACTCAAGATTTTTGCGATGCAAAAATCTTTCGCAAATTATCAAGGTGCGTTCCGATTCTAAAATCGAAACAAGTCTTCCCGCCCATAGCGTTCAAAGCTTTCCCCTTTTTAAGGGAAATGAACGAGTAGAGTAGAAAGACAAATAAAATTGCTTTTAGTCATGTATCCGCCAAATTGGCGGCGGCCAAAAGCTACCGCTTTTGCGCAAATATTTAAGAGCAAAAGTTAGGTAAAGTGGATTATAACAATTAGAACTATAGGTTGCAAATCCTTACTTGACAATGCGGGAATACTTTACTAGACTTGAAGGTGCTCTTGGGTGAGTTGAGGGAAGCGGGACGTTTTCCTCTACACTAATCTTCGAGACTTTGGGGTAGTTCCAGTAATGGAGCGACGAGAGGTTTTTAAGTTTACCCTGCGGGGTATGCTAAGCTTCTTCCCGATTGAGGTTTCGGGGAATCACCGCTTTTGATCTACCATCTGAGAGCAGAATTTATCTATTTTGTAAAGTTTTGATTGGGCAGGTTTAATTTGTTTTTCGTATTCCTCTGGCAGGATTTCTTCACTTTTTGTGTTTCCTTTGGTAAAATCAAGTTATAGGTTTGTTATAGCCTTTGTTGCCGATGTAACTCAGCTGGTAGAGTAGCTCTTTCTCTAGCTAAAAGCTAGTATTTTAATTATGCCATCTTAACTCAGTTGGTAGAGTAGCTCTTTCGTAAAGAGCAAGTCCCGGGTTCGAGTCCCGGAGATGGCTCACCATAATTAAAATAAAAAGAGCAAGTCGTGAGTTCGAGTCTCACCATCGGCTCATGTAGGATTAAATTCTTCATAAATTAACTCGCAGTAGTTTGCAATTTAATGAGAAATTGTGGGTGAAAAATTGTTTGAAAAACTTGAACAAAGAGTATAAAAAGTTGTGACCGTCCTTTAGTGAAGACAAGTATCAGAAAATATAGGATATGATGAAAAAGGATATTTTGGACTAGGTGAATACCATATGAGAAAGACAATTCAGGAGCCAAAAGAAGAAAACTACCTCAAGTATTAGCCTCAAAAGCTCATCTTTTTTGAAATTGCTTGACATTTTTTGATATAATAGTAGCATGTCTACTAGAGAAATGGTCCAACCAGATTATGGGCTTAGTAAAGCAGAGAGAATTGGAATTTTGTTCAGCGGCGTTGCCGAAGGGAAGACTGCTGAAGACGTTTATGCCGGTTTATCAAACCCTGAGGAACATCGAAGAGCCCAAGAATCTTTAAACAATGTTGCTGTCGCACTTTCCGACCATTCTGTCCAGGGTGTGCTTAAAAGTGTAGTTTCAGTAAAGATAAATCCTATTCATCGTGATGTAAATAATATTAATACAGATGGGACTGCTCAAGTTATTCCTCCCCGTACCTCCCCTATACAATGGGTAAAGCTTCAAGTATTTTCGAGTTCAGCTGGAGAAAATATGTTTAGGCGTCAGATAGCAGGCAAAATGGGTTTAAATAGCGATGAAGAAGTTGAAGCCTGGTTGAAAAAGGACAAAACAGTTATGGTAAACGGACAGGTTCCACCTGACGAGATAAGAGAAAGATTTTTTGGGCAATTGAAAGCAATTCATGAGCTTTTTTCCTCTAGGTAATTTTAATCTTTCATAATTCTTACTCTTTTTGGGCTTTTTGTTTGTGTTCCTTCTGCCACAACCAAAAGGTTAAGAAGAAGAGGATAGCGTCTGCAAAGTTTTTTTATATTTCAAAAAGAGCTAAACTTTTTTAGTTGAATAAATCTTTAGAGCATTTTTTTCCAATTGACAGAGGAATACCATCAAGCCTAAAATAGGTTGTGGCATTAATACAAGTAAAACCAAACAAACAGCTTCTCCTATTTGGATTAATTTTTGTCGTTCTTATTGGTGTATTTGTGTATTGGAATAAATATAGAAGTGATTATAATAAAGCGAAGCAGATAATCGGAACAGATTCAAATGAACAAAATGCTCAATTAGTCGAAAAAGTAGGGAGGCTTATTGACCTGCCCCAGGGGGAAACCCCGACTTTTGCTACCGTAACCGATACGGAAAAACTTAAAAACCAGCCCTTTTTTCAGCGAGCAAAAAATGGAGACAAAGTTTTGATTTATACTCAATCACAAAAAGCTATTTTATATAGGCCAAGTATAAATAAGATTATAGAGGTCACTTTTGTTAATACAAAACCTGTTTCTGTTTCCTCTCCACCGCAAGCAGCTTCAGCTTCTGCTGGGGTTAATGTTGTTATTTGGAATGGAACAAGCAGTGTCGGGATCACAAAAAACGTAGAGAATTTACTTGTTTCAAAAATTACGGGACTAAAAATTCTTGAGAAAGACAATGCGGTTAAGTCAACCTATACTCAAACTTTGATAATTGATTTGTCGGGAAAACAAAAAGAAACAGCTCAAAAAATAGCAAAAGAATTGAACGGGGTTACTTCCGCGCTCCCTGCAGAAGAAACAAAACCTGCAAAGGGAGATGTCTTGATAATTGTTGGAAAGAATTTCGTTAAATAATATTTCTTCGCTGAAGAATTCTCTATTTGTCTATTATTGTTGGTCTTTTCCTAAAATTATTCGAGCTGAAGCAGTTGAGTCTTGTAGTTTTCCCTTAACTTCGGTTATGTTGAAATTGGTCCTGAGGTCCTCGATTAAAAGCTTCGACTGGTCGTACATATCAGCAGAAACATAAAGTTCTGTCGTCTCATAATTTTGGTTATCCGCATTTCCCGTTTTTCCTACTTTGAACCCCGCTTCCTCAAGGAGTTTGGCTTTTTTTGAGGCAAGTCCGGCAATTCCCGAACCATTAAGGACTTCAAATGTCCAATTTTCCCTGACAAGTTTCTTTTGTGGAGTAGGCGTCACTTTTTCTACTTTTACCTCTTCTTTAGATTTTTGAAAAGACGTTTGGAACATTAGATAAAGAAGCACGCCGGTTGCAATAAGAAGCCCGGCAATAATTCCTATTCCTATAACAAATTTTTTACTGCTTCTTTTTTCGTTTTTATCATCCAAGTCAAGCGTATCAGTGTCTGTTTCCGGAGCTTTTTCTTCTGGTTCTTCTTTTGGTTTTTGAGCTTCTTCGGCCATTTCTTTCTTTTCGGCAGGTTCGGGTTCTGCCTTTTCCTCTTCTTTGGCTTCCTCAACATCCTTTTCCTCAAGCTCATCGAGTGTGATTTTCTCATCATTTTCTTTTGTCTCTTCTTTGGCGGCTTCGGTTTCGTTTGCCGGTTGAGGGACAGCCGTTTCAACATCTGAGATTTCCACCAGTGTTTTAACCGTTTCAACAACTACCTCGGGTTGAAGGGGGGCAACCTTTTTTCTTTTAAAAGTTTTTGGAGCTTTTCTTTTTATTGCCATTTTTCGAAAAATTATTTTGAGCAAAATATGTTGAGTCTCCAGCAAAAGCGTTAAGACTCGAGCATATTACTTATTTTCGCAATTTATTGTTCACTAAGTCAAGGCTTAAATTTGACTTTTCGTGTCTTAATTTGTTAAGGTATAGTGTTGCATATGCCGAAAATCTTAGTTGTTGAAGACGACCCATTTTTCAGAAAACTTTATGAGCGGCTTTTTGCGCTTAAGGGAATTCAAGTTGACTTGGCGGGAGAAGGAACAGAGGGAATTCAAAAAGCAAAAACCGTAAATCCAGGATTAATACTTTTGGATATTATGATGCCCGGAATTAGCGGACTTGATGTCCTAAAAACCTTAAAAGAGGATCCTTCTACAAAAAGCATCCCCGTAGTTATGCTTACAAATCTTGGAGATGATGCGGCAATAGAGAAGGCGACGAAGCTTGGAGCGGACGGATATTTTGTAAAGTCAAACACACAACCGGAACAGCTCCTCGAGGACGTTAGTAAATTCATCAAAACCTCTTAGCCTTCACTTTTAAGTTTAAATTTAGTAAAATCATTTATTGGTTCATTGCCGAGATGGCGGAGTAGTCAATCGCAACAGACTGTAAATCTGTCGCCCGTTTGGGCTACCCAGGTGCAAATCCTGGTCTCGGCACATTTTGTTTAAAAGTTCATGTTTCTTCTTCCGTTGACTTTTTCCAAATTAAATATATAATTTCCTTCTTATGCTAGCAGAACAAAGACCCGGTCTTGGAGGAGATCAAAGCCCGATTGCAAAAGGAGCAAAAGGTTTGATTATGTTAAAAGCGGAAGACGCAGAGCATTTAGGGCTTTTGATGATTGAGCATAGAATGCTGCGTGGAAGTTTTGATGAAGCTTTGAGAGAAGCGATTGAAAGAAATCCACAGGCAATTGAAGGGTTATTGAGAAATCCCACAGGAGAAAATAGATATAGATTGGGTCTTGCCGCGGGAGTTTTACCTTTGGATCCTAGGATTCAGCAGGTTTTTGCGCCTTCTATACAAGACGGAGTCAACCTAGAAGTTAAAACCTATCACAATGATTGGATTTTGTGTCAGGACGCGGAAGATTATATGGATAAGGCTTTAAAAATGAATGCACTGGTTTTGGTAAACGGTTCAATATTAATGAAAACAGTCGGGAAATTCACGGGACTTTGTGTAAGATCTTTTTCAACAGCAAAATCAACATTTCTTGAAGGAAACTGGTATTCTCCAACAGATGAAGAATCTAGAGAAGCTATAAAAAAAGGTTTTGATATGGGTCAAGGCCACGTAGACCTTGCCGAGGGTTCATGGGTTTTACTAAGAAGTATTTATGGGGATAAAAAAGGGCAAGAGGTTTTAGCAAAATCCAAAAAAGCGGCTGAAAATTTTCCCCAGCATTTACCTTTAATGATCCGAGGAATTCCAAGAAGGAAGTTTAGGGTAGCAAATTTTGAAGCCATGAAGTAATAGTTTTGTTATAATCCTTTTATGAAGCTTGTAATAGGTCTTATAGGTGAAAACGGTAGCGGAAAAGACACTTTTACCACATTTTTCAGAGCCGAAGCCGCAACAAAAAAAATCAAAAGAATCAAATTTTCAGATATTTTGGTTGAAACGCTTCAGGCTTGGGAAATTCCAACTTCACGAGCAAATCTTCAGAATTTAGCAATTATAATGGATGAGCAGTTTGGAAAAGGAACTCTCACAAGTGCCACATCAAAAAAAATTCAAAACGGAAAAGCTGATGTTGTAATTTTGGAAGGAATACGTTGGGCAACAGATGTGAAGATGCTGAAGAAATTTGAAAACAGCATTTTGGTTTATATTACTGCCGACCCAAAAACAAGGTTTGAGCGAATGAGGAAAAGGAAAGAAAAGGTAGGGGAGAATGATTTGACATTTGAGAGATTCAAGCACGAGGAAAAGGCAAAGACCGAGACCGATATACCGAAATTAGGTAAAAAGGCGGACTTTTTAATAGAAAACAACGGAACTTTTGAGGAATTCAGGGAAAAAGTCAGGGAAGTGTTCGCAAAATTAAAAAAGTGAGCCAGCGATGGGAATAAGATAGGGTCGCTTCGCTCTTCCTTCTTTATCCCACGCTGTCGTGAGCCAGCGATGGGAATCGGACCCATGACCTAGTACTTACCAAGTACTCGCTCTACCACTGAGCCACGCCGGCAATAGGATTAAATTTTACCAAGAAGCCACTAAAAAAACTAGACTTACTAAATGAAAATTGTTTAAACAAAATTTATTTTAATTTCTCGGTTTCTTTGTGGGGTTGGACTTTGCGGCATTTGCGGCAGAACTTACTTAGGCTCAGTTTTTCAGGAGTGTTGAGTTTGTTTCTTGACGTAATATAATTACGGCTTTTGCAAACCGTACAAACGAGTCCTAATTTTAATACTGTTCCAGATTTCTTGGCCATTTTTGCGTCCCTTCCTTTGAAGCAAAAATACCTGGAGTCTCTAGCGAGTTCTGAGCATCGCGAAGAACGACACTAAGAGTTACAGGTATAAGTTACAACAACTTAGTATTTTACCAAAAACTCCCGGAATTGCCAAGCACCAAGAAGCGAAATGCTTTATCGTTGATTTTTTGCTTCAGTTTGAGTATTATTATCAGATGTCAGTTCATGAAAAACTAGTCCCAAAGGGAGTTCCAGAGTCTTTTGCTCATGCAGCAATGCCTTTTCGTGCCCCTTTCGAGCCAACTCCGCCAACAGATGAGGAGTTACTTACTTTGAAAATGGAGGAACTAACGGCAATAAAAGAGGCAGAACCGGGAAAACTTCCAAACTTCGTTTTCGTAATCCCTGATGGAAATAGGCGCGGAGCGGTTGCAAGAGGATTGAGCAAGCTTGAAGGTCATGCTTTGGGAGCAAAAGTTGTCTGGGACGGCTTGCATACTTTTGAACAGCTTGGAATTCCCAACGTCGGAATTTGGATTTGGTCTGAGGATAATGAAATAGGAAGATCTGCGGAAGAAAGAGCAAGTGTTTTTGCGCTTGCGGGGGATTACGTTCCAAAATTTAAAGAAGAGGCCGATGAAAAAGGATGGAGAGTGAGGCATTTAGGACGAAAAGACAGAATGCCTGCTTCATTGAGAGAACAAATTGAAGAAGCAGAAAAAGGAACAGAGGGAAATAAAGGAATGAATCTGTGGCTTGCTTTGGATTATAACTGGCAAAGAGATTTGGCTCAAGCGATCAACGGCGCAAGAAAGGAATTGGCGGAAGCGGGTTTTGACGGAGAAATTGACGATGATGAAGCCGGACACTTTTACGCTAAATACACCGATGCTCCTCCTGTTGATCTTCTAATCAGAACTTCAGGTGAACATAGGACTTCAGGGCTTGGGCTTCTTGTCAAGGATGCAGAATTAGTCGTAATTAACGAATTTCTCCCTGACGTAAAAGAATGGCAGTGGCCCGATGCAATGCTTGAATATACTAAAAGAGTGAAGAGGAAAGGAGCTTAATTCTCAATAGGTAGAGCTTGACGGAATTGCTTTATCCTTTGATTTTGCTGCCACCTTTTATAAATCTCTGCCACGTCAACAAGCCCCATAAGAAAACTTTCCAATCCCTCAGGACCCAAAATTCCTTGGCTTTTTGCGTAATATTCGTCTTTCGCATGCTTTGGAGCCGACTTTAGTTGTGTTTGTGATCTTTCAACAAAGGAGCGCAATAATTGCGTAAAATTAAGATCTCTTACTCCTCTTTGGAACAAAACGATAAAAGCCTGAGGATTATCTTTATCTTCAGTTTGTGCAGCCATTTTCTCCTTCAAGAATCTTATTTGATATTGATTATTGCCAGCGTCAATTAAATCACCAAAATAAGCTTCAACGTCCTGCTGCTCCAGGACAGGAAACTTTCCTTCAGCCATCAGTTTTAAATGTTTTAATCCGTAGTAAGCCCCACTTTCATAAGCGCTGATTTTAAAAGTATCTTGAGTTGTAAGTTGTCTTAACAAGGCCATGTCTTCAAGGAAAGAGGAAAGAGTTTCTTGTCCGGCAAAAACAGCCTCCCTTCTTTTTGCTTCTAAATCTTGGGTCTCGGAAAGAGATCCTAAAAATGAAAGATCAAGCGGTTGAATTTTTCCTTGGTAACTCTCGTCAGTATTATCACCTGAAAGACGAGCATCTATAAGTCCATACATATCAATTATTCCTTCCTCAAAAGCATCCCAATTTTTCCCGAAACCTGCTTTTAAAGGATCCATATATTTAAGACCAAAATTAAACTCCCTTCGCTTAAACTCGTTTACTTTTTGGTTCCTAATATTAGGATAATTTTTTAAAGCCTGAGTAAATCCCGGTAAGCGAATATTTCCAATAACTGCTTTTTGGGCTGCCATAGGTAAATTAACAGGATCGTCTCTGTCGACAATTGCTTTAAAAGCTGCTGATTCCTCACTTCCAGTTTTTCCAAAAAGACTGTAAAAGTATTCCGCAAGAGCAGCGTCTCCGATTTTTGGAATGTCTATTCCCATTGCCTTTGTTTCCTCTTTCAAAACATTATATAAAAATGAAACTCCTAGAAAATAATAATTATCATCCCAACTTTCGTTTTGGCTCTTATGCAGCTCACCCCTCAAGAAAGAAAGGTCACTTAAAAATACTCTGGTTTTAATGTCTTGGTGTCCGATGCTTTGAAACTCTACATAACTTAAATAAAAATCAGGATACCTGCCATCGCTGTTAACTATTCTTCCCATGAAGTGGTCAAAAGATCTTTTAGCGGCAAAATCATCGAGCGGGAAAAGGGGAGAGGGAGATCTTTTTTCAAGCATTGAGCCTGGGAGAGGGCTTCTTTGATCTGGAGCTTGAGGAATACCTTCTGTTTTCCAAATCTGAAATCTTCTAAGTCTTTCGTCCATTGAAAAGCATTATAATACTGCTTTTTTCTTAAATCAATTCAAAAAACTGCCAAAGAAAGCAGGGAGAACGCGGTTCCAAGCAAAGTGCCTCCAATTACATCTGATGTCCAGTGTTCGCCAAGGCTAATTCGGGAAACCATCATTATGATAAGAAACAAGAACAAGAGGCCAATCAAGACCCTTTTTGTAATTTGAGAAAATCTTTTGCTTTTAACAATTAGGAATATTATTATCGTTGCCAGAAATGCGCTTCTCATCGCATGCCCGGAGGGATAAGAGCCGCCGGGCTGGACATACGAACTTGGAAAAATAAGGTCCAGGCTATATCTATGGAACATAAATGGAGTTCCGGGATGGTCAAGGAATGCTTTTCCGACAATTTCAACAACATGCATCAACCCGAAAAAAAATAATGGGATGAACGCTCTAAGTTTTCTTGTAAGTATGACAACAAAAATAAGGATGGCAACGGTTGCCTCAAAACTCCCAATAAGACTGAAGATTGATAAAAGAGGATCCCATCGGGTAACAATTTTGTCTTGGACGCGGACAGTCATATCAAAATCAAAGCGAGCAAGTCTTCCGCCTTTTACCATAAAAGAAAAAATATAAAAAAGGGTAAGCAAGACCAGGAAAAAAAGGACGAACTGAAGTCTCTGCTTGTAGTTGTTTTTAAGGTTCTTTTTTAAAGCTTCCCAAACCATCTATTTATATTATCAAAGTTGCTTAAATTACTGCAACTTTTGTTTTCTTCTTTGAAAGATAAGTTAGAATAAAATCAAAGTTGCTTAAATTACTGCAACTTTTGTTTTCTTCTTTGAAAGATAAGTTTGGACGAATGCAGTGCGGTGAAGATCTGATGCTCCGAAATTTCGAATTGCAAGTCTATGTTCACTGGTTCCGTAGCCTTTGTTAACGTCTAATTTATAAACAGGGTAGAGGGAGGAAACTTTTTTCATCATCTTGTCTCTTTTTACTTTTGCAATGATACTTGCTGCGGCAATTGAGATAGAGATTTGGTCGCCTCGAATAATCCCTTTTTGATTTTTAAGCCCAATTCCATTTATATGTTTTATATAAAATGCATCAATTAAAAGGAATTTTTTCCCAAAACTGTTCTTTTCACACATGTTTTTCACGGCCTTCCTAATTGCCATATGGGTCGCTTTACCTATGCCGATTTTGTTTATTTTGGTCACATTAATAACACCGTATTCATAAGCAATACACTCACTTCGTATAACTTTTGCCAACGTTTCTCTTTGAAGTTTTGTCAATTTTTTGGAGTCATTTATCCCAAGCTTTTCGAGCCATTGGATATAGGTTTTATCAAGATTCGGTTTAAAAGCAACTGCCCCGACAACAAGGGGACCTGCAAATGCGCCGCGTCCGACTTCATCAATTCCTATTACCGTAAATCCTTTTTCCCAAAGAGAAATCTCATTTCTTAAACTCGGAAAAGTTTTCATCAAAACAAGTATACCAAAATATCTTTTTTGACTTTTTAATTTCGACTTTTGATTCGGAGAAAAGCTCTGCTTATTCGGAGAAAAGCTTTGCTTATTCGGAGAAAAGCTTTGCTTATTCGGAGAAAAGCTTTGCTTATTTTAGTTGAGGTGTTTTTTAATTCTTTTTACCAATTCATTTAAATCAAATGGTTTTGGAATGAAGTCGTCCGCACCCGCATCTTTTACGCTTTTGTCAGCTTTTGGGTGTGCCGACATCATAATAACGGGAATATTTTTTGTTAGGTCTTCGGATTTAAGTTTCTTTACAACTTCCCGTCCGTCGATTCCTGAAAGAAGAAGATCAAGAAGAATTAAATCCGGCAAATTTCCATCACTCATTTCATATATGTATTCTCCGTTATCAACGGTTTGAACTTCATAACCCTCTTCAATTAAAATGAGTTCTAGCGCTTCTGAGATTCCCGGATCGTCGTCTATTACTAAAATTTTACGCATACAATTCTCCTTTTTGAGCTTGTTTTCTGTCTGTTATAGGCAGAGTAAAGAAAAAAGTAGAGCCTTTTCCCTTAACGCTTTCAACGCCTATTGTTCCATTATGGCGTTTTACTATTTCTGAAGCGATATAAAGCCCAATTCCCAAGCCCGGATATGTCCTTTCGCGATTTCCGTCCTCCCTGTAAAACCTGTCAAATATTTTCTGTTGATTTTTCTTTGAAATTCCTATGCCAAAATCTTGTACCGAAATGGTTACTTTCCCGTCCAATTTACTTGCTTTTACATAGATTTTTTTGGAGGGGGGCGAGTATTTAATTGCATTTGTAAGAAGATTAATAAAAACCTGAGCAACCCTTTGTTTATCCGCATATACTTCTTGTTCTGTTTCTCCTTCAACTTGAATTTGGTTTTTATCGGACTGTAGGGCTTCTACGGTTTCAGAAATTAAATCGTCAAGGTTAAAATATTCCTGGTAAAACTGAAGTTTTCCCGCCTCAATCCGTGAAATATCAAGTAAATCATTGATAAGGTCGGTCATGTTGTTTATCTGCCCATCAATTTTTAAAAGATATTTTAGGTAATCTTCTTCTTTTTCAATTCTTGCTTTTTTGGCTAAATGCTGAATAAAAAGCTTGACACTTGTGACTGGAGTTTTGAGCTCGTGGCTTGCGATGCTGATAAATTCATCTTTCTTTTTTTCAAATTCCATTTGTTGGGTCGTGTCTGTAGATACACCCCTTATCCCTATCGGTTTTTGATCTTTGTCGCAAACTACAGCAGCCTGTGTTTCCACCCAAATAATTCCTTTATTTTTAGTTATCATTCTGAACTGAAAAGTGCCTTTCTCCCTTTTCTTTATAAGCGAAATAAAATCTTCTTTTGTTTTTTGTCTGTCATCCGTGTGAATAACATCAAATAAAAAGTTCTCTTTTGCCCAAGATTCTGTCGCGTAGCCAAGCATGGTTTCTGCATATTTACTAATGAACGTAATTCTTTTTACCCCTTCATCTTGGTTTGCTTCGGCTTCCCAAACAATTCCTGGTACGTTTCCGATAATATTTCTTATTTTTTTTCTTCCCTCCTGAATCTCCTCGATAAGTTTTACATTCTTTTCTTCATTTTCCTTCCTATCCGTGATGTCAATTGCCGCGCCCATATACCCTTTAAATTCTTTTCCTTCAAAATAAGGCGCACCTGAAGTAAGCACCCATCTGTATTTTCCGTTTTTCTTTTTCATCCTAAATTCAATCACAAATTCTTTTCTTTTTTCAAATGAAGTTTGGTAAACGTAATTTACTCTTTCCCGATCCTGGGGATGAACGTCTTCTATTGGGTTTTGTTTAAGTAGTCGTTCAAGTGTTTTTCCTGTGAACTTGAGCCATGATTTATTAAAATATACCGGTTCGCTTTTTTCGTTTAACATCCAAAAAAGGTTGGGAGCATGGTCTGCCATTGCTTGAAATTTCTTCTCTTTTTCCTCAAGAGCTAATTGGTTATTAAAGCGTTCCGTATTGTCATGAATTACTATTACAACGCCATGCACTTGCCTATTCTTCTCTGCCAGCATGGAAATATTTAGGTCAATTGGTATTTTTTCATTTGTTTTAGAATATAAAATCACGCCTTCGCGATTCATGCTTAATTTTCTTGTTTTTAATTCTTCGTTAAGTTTTAAAAGGATTTTTTCAGCACGTCTGTTATAAATTCTTAAAACTGTGCCCAATTTCATACCCATTGCTTCTTCTTTTTTCCATCCAGTTATTTTTTCTGCGATATGATTCATAAAAACTATTTTTCCCTGAAAATCAGACCTTATCACACCCTCTCCGATGTTTGATAATGTAGCCGCCAACTCTTGTGTTTTTCTGTTGGATAAATCTTTTGCACGTTCTATTGCTCTGAAGATAAGGCTAAGTAAAAACCCCTCGCTTATAAAAATTAATTGATATGTGTGAAAATACTTAAAATCGAAGCCGGAGTTTACAACTAAAAAATCAATAGCGATACCTAAAAAAACGGTTGAAAAGATACCCGGACCTAGTCCTCCGATAACCGCGGACAAAGCGACAGCTGCAAAAGGGATAAGAAAAGGAGCGCGTCCCATATCAGGGAAAAGAGGTTTGATGAGTAAAGCTGCAAAACTCACCAAAAGGGCAAAACCATACCTAAATACCAACTTTCTTGGAAGGTTAGCCTCGAGGTTGTTCCACCTTTCATTTAAATTTTCAAGTAACTTATCCATTCAGCCAAATTTTAATTATATAATCATTATTGGGGAGGAAATAAAAGAACTCTGTAAGAAAAACTATAAAAATTTGTATGAGCAATTAAAATTTTAAGATAAAATTGTTTTTTGCTCTTGTATTTGGCTAATTTGTGAAGTTTTGGGTGGCGAGCAGTCCGTACCTACTATTTGTTGAAACGCCAACCCCAAGTGTATGAAAGGAAGGATTCAGAATATTTGCCCGATGCCCGGGAGAATTCATCCAATTCGTAACAATAATATCTGCATTTGCTCCTCCGGCAATATTTTCCCCTGCAGTTGAGAAAGAAATACCGGCCGACCTCATTCTTGCAAATGGATCTTTTC
>JAKAHW010000107.1 GCA_021825285.1 bacterium | reverse complement strand
ATCTTTAAAGGAATAATGCTCAATGCAAAAAAGAAAAAACAAACCATTAATATTAAAAATTCTTTCTGTTTAAAGACTTTTACTTTCCTAAACATAATAATTAGAAAACTAACAGCTGTTAAAAAAAAGTAATAAAATGCATGCCCAAAAGTTATAGGGAAAAGTCGCAGAAGTAAATAGGGAAGGTAATTCATCCCTAAATTATAGTTATAGGAAGTAACATTTGGTGTTTGAGCAATTACAGACGTAAGGTATTCATTTAAATTTCCTTTTCCAAATAAAACGTCCGGAATTCCGATTAAAAGAAATGTAGAAATAAAAATTAACAAACCCGTTAAAATTACCTTGAAGCTTTTTTTGTTTGGTGGTGTCAATAGGAAATAAATAAACAAGTATATGGGTAATAGTGGTATAGCGCTAACTTTCACAGATAAAGCAAGACCTGAGATAAGCCCAACAATTAAATAATTAGTAAGCGAAGGTTTTTTTGAATACCTTAGAAGAAACAAAATTGTAAGAAGTATCCAGAATAAAAGCGCAACATCATACTTGAAATAGTTACTTATGATAATGAAAACGGGATTAAAAACGAATATAAAAGCGGACATTCCTGAATTTAGATTAAAAAATTTTTTTCCAATATAAGCAAATACTGTGGCAGAGCCTAAACCAAACAGTAAAGTATTTATTCTTAAAACTTCGAAAAGGGTTTTTTGCATTTGAAGATCCAAAACTGAAGATCTAATAGAAAATAAATTAACTACCCCTAAAACTTGAAAAGGTATTAGATAAATACCCGCTAACAAAAACTGAAAAATCGAGCCGTTTGCAGAGCCTGGAATATTAGGCGTACCAAACCTTAAAACATTTCTGACAGCCTGCAGCTGATGCCATTCATCCATAAAATACGTAAAAGGATGGTTCCGGTTTGGTGTACCGGTTGGTAACAGAATAACTTGGACTCCAATATAAGATAACAACACGAAAATTAACAACTTATTCTTTTTAATTAAATTTAATGGGTTTATTTTTAAACTTTTAAAAAAACCTAAAATACTTCCCGATATAACAGCTATGTCGGAAGTTAGCTGAAGCAATGGAAGATAGAAAAAGGCTTTAGGATTTTTTATATATTTGTAGTTTTTAATTATTGCCCAAAAAATATAAACGCAAAACAAAGTAAGTAAGAAGATGTTAAGAGGTAAAGATTTAAGAAGAAAATTTAGCAAAAATAGATATCCAAAAAGAAAATATCTATAGAAAATAAAAAAAACTTTTGGCCTAAAAATTTTTGCTTCTGTGTCTCCTAAAGCAAAACGGAAAAACATTACAAACGCTCCCTTTAACGTGTTTCGAGGAATCCATTTAACCATGGCGTCACGGACAAAATGGATTTTTATTCCTTTTTCCTCAATTGTTTTTGCAAAAACATAATCTTCATTGTGTGAATATTTTTCATTAAACTTACCTATCTTCTCCCATACGGTTTTCTTAAAGGCCATAGACCTTGTAGATGGAAGAAATTTATTTTTATCAACCCTATCAGGCATCACAAGGGCATACGGAATTAAACATTTCTGAAAAATATTTTTTGCTTCTCCTTTATAAAATCCGGCAACAACTTGCGTATCCTTCTTTCTGAAAGGTTCACTAATTTTTTTTAACCAGCTTCTCTCTAGAATATTTCCTGCATCAGAAACCGCAATCACATCTCCTTTTGCATTCCTTATTCCTTCGTTTCTCCCCACCGATCTGTTTCCTCTTTTGACCAGTACTAAAACTTTGAAAGAATTATCGTTTGAAAATTTTTTAATTAATTCTACAGTTTTATCAGAGGATCCTCCGTCGACTATTATTGTTTCGAAAGGTTTTTGTTCTTGAAGAAATAATGATTTTAAAAACTTTTGAATATTTTTTTCTTCATTAAAAACAGTTGCGACAAAAGATACTTTCATGTTGCTATGTTTGATTAACGTATTGTATTATACCATTATGTCTGATCCTATCCGAATGGTCTTCACAAATTCCGTCTTCTCTTTAATTTTATTATTAGGGCTACTAATATATAGATTTATCTTTTCTAAAAGAAAGATAAATTTGTTTGTTTGCTTAATAATAATATCTCTACTACCTATTATTAGTGTCTTTCGTCCCGGAGCGTATGAAAGCGGAGACTTCAATATTCACATATATCGAATTATTTCTTTCTACCGCTCTCTTTCTGAAGGAAACATTATTCCTTCTTGGGCCGCTGATTTAAATGCAACTTACGGTTATCCGCTTTTTATCTTCAATTACCAATTACCATACTACATCATCTCCTTGTTTCACTTTTTGGGTCTTAACTTTATTAACTCAATGAAAATTTATCTAGCTCTTTCTTTTATTGTTTCTGGATCTGGAATGTACCTTTTTTTATCAAAAGTATTAAAATCAAAAATTAATGCTTTTTCCGGCAGTTTAATTTATCTTTTTGCTCCATACCACTTGGTTTCCCTGCATTTTAAAGTTGCCTTGGGAGAAACAACTATCTTTGCTATCCTTCCTGTTGTTTTTCTTTCCGTATACGAATTTTCCAAAAAACAAACACTATCAAAGTTCCTGCTTATTTCTTTATTAATCTTTTTGATGTTTGAATCTCACGCAGCAGTAGCAGTTTTTTCAATTTTTATTCTTTCCCTATACGTAGGCTTTCTTGTTTATAAAAAACGCTTCTTTAGTCTTGCCAAAATCTATTTTATTGCTTTGGCAATCGGTATAATTATGTCTTCTTATGTAGTATTTGCTCCAATTGTTTTTAAAAACGCGACGATTACTTCAAGAGAGATTCCAAACACGGCATCCTTCCCGACTGTAAGTGATCTTCTCTATTCTCCCTGGATGTATGGATTTCTTTATCAAGGACATATGGGAGAAATATCAAACACAATAGGTTTCGCGAACATATTGATTATCATATCAGCGTTGTTTTATATCTCTAAGAAAACAAAAAAAATCGACAAAGAAACTTTAGTTTTTTGGTCATCATTGTGTCTGCTTCTTTTATTTTTTGTAACTGGATTTTCAAAGTTTTTTTGGGAAAATGCTTTATTTTTAAAACCCATAGGATCACATCGGCTTCTCATATTGTTTTCCTTCTCCATTTCGGTACTAGCCGCATACATATCCGGAAAACTAAACAAAAAAATTCTTTTTTTCTTTCTTTTGGTAGCATCATTATCGACAATTTTAAATTGGGGCCATAGAAAAGTAATACCAAGCGTCAACGATAACACCTTGATTTCTCAAATGCCTTTAAGTACAGCAAGAGGTGAAGGGCATTTTTATGCAAATTCCGCATGGGTTAAAAACTCAACTTCCTGGTTTAATAAAATTCCGGATAAACACCTAGAAATAATCTCCGGAGATGGAAATGTAAAAGAAACCTTTAGAAATACAACTAAACATTATTATTTGATAAATGCGAAAACCCCCTTTATAGTCCAGGAAAATACGCTCTTTTTTCCAGGCTGGAATGGAGTAATGGACGATAGAAAAATTAAACTTTATCCTGACGAAAAAGGAAGGATTGCGCTTACGTTGCCTGAGGGGAAATACTTGCTTAAGATTTGGTATGAAGATGTTGGCTTATATTTATTTTTTAAAGCTGCTTCTTTGGCAACTTTTTTTATAGCCATCACGTTCTTAATTTTAAAACCTATACTGAAAAAACTATTTGATTAAATTTAATTTTTCCAAAGCTCTAAATACGTATTGGTAATTTTTTCCCAAGTTTGGTTTTTAACCCAATCGTACGCTTTATCAACAATTTCCTTTTCCTCTTTCGGATGAGAGAAATAATAC
>JAKAHW010000106.1 GCA_021825285.1 bacterium | reverse complement strand
AATAGTCTTGATTTTTTTAAGCAAACAGGAGATGCTATTATAACTGGAAGATTACCCTCTAATGTTTCAGACCTTTTCGTAGTATGCAAAATACAGGATTAGACGGACAAGATACAAATGTTTTATCTTTGGGCGGAAAATTAGCAAACGCTACCCAGAGAAAAATTATCGAGGATTTAACAGACGAAAAACTTAAAGACCTTGAGCTAAAAGCAACCGAAGCAAGAGAACTTTTAATTAGCTCTCTTCTTGAAGCCGGTTCCGGACATTCTGCAGGACCACTTGGGATGGCTGATATTTTCACTGCCTTTTATTTTCATATTTTAAACCATGATCCGAAAAACCCTGAATGGGAGGATCGCGACAGACTTGTCCTTTCAAACGGTCATATTTGCCCAATTCGTTATGTAAGCATGGCTCAGGCAGGATATTTTCCAATAGAAGAATTAAAAACATTGAGAAAATTAGGAACTCGACTTCAAGGACATCCCCACAGAACCGCTCTTCCGGGGGTGGAAACAACATCAGGCCCTCTTGGGGAAGGAATTTCACAGGCAATTGGAATCGCAATGGCCGCAAAACTTGATAAAAAAACTCATCATGTTTATTGCATTGCTTCAGATGGTGAACATCAGGAAGGAAATACTTGGGAAGCCTTACTACTTGCTCCAAAATACAAACTTGATAACCTTACGGTAATAATTGACAGAAACAATATCCAAATTGACGGAACAACAGAAAACGTAATGCCTTTGGAATATTTATCCGCCAAATATGAATCTTTTAATTGGCACGTAATTGAGGTAGATGGACATAATATTCGTGCTTTTATTGACGCAATAAACTTAAGTCGAGCCATCCACGAAAAACCAACCGCAATAATTGCACACACCATTCCAGGACAAGGAGTGGACTTTATGGAAAATAATTTTTCATGGCACGGGAAACCACCAAACGAAGAAGAGGCAAGAAAAGCAATGGATGAACTTAGAACTTTACAAGGAAAAATCGAAAGCGAACACCAATAAGCATGTTAAATCCTGATTTAAAACTTAACGAAAAACTGTTTGATGAAGCAGTTGAAACCGCTGCAACACGAGAGGGTTACGGAAAAGGGCTGGTGGAGTTGGGAGATCAAGACCCAAATGTTGTTGTGCTTTGCGCTGATTTAACCGAATCTACAAAATCTGAAGAATTTGCAAAAAAATTTCCTGAAAGGTTCTTTGAAATGGGTGTTGCAGAACAAAATATGGCAGCAATTGCTGCGGGCCTTGGAACTTCCGGTAAAACCGCTTTTATTTCTTCTTATGCGACTTTTTCTCCGGGGAAAAATTTGGAAACGGTAAGAACCACAATTGTTTATAACGAAGCAAACGTTAAAGTAGCAGGACATCACGCAGGAATTATGACCGGGCCGGATGGCGCTACTCATCAAGCAACAGAAGATATAGCAATTATGCGATCTCTGCCTATAATCCAAGTTTTTGTTCCATGCGATGCGATAGAAGCAAAAAAAGCAACGGTTGCTGCGGGGAAAATAAAAGGACCTGTGTATCTCAGGTTTACTCGCGACAAAACGCCACTTATAACTACGGAGGAAACGCCATTTGAACCAGGAAAAATACAAATTTTTTGGAATCCGCCGGCTGGCGGTGAAAATCCTCAGGCAGTAATTTTTGGAACAGGATATTTATTGCATGAAGCACTCCTAGCTGCAAAAGAATTGGAAGCAGAAAACATAAATGTAATTGTTGCAAATGTCGCGACAATTAAGCCTTTGGATGAAACGACAATTCTCGAACTTGCCAAGACAGGTGCATTCGTAACAGTTGAAGATCACCAGGTAGCAGGAGGCATGGGAAGCGCAATTGCGGAAGTAATAGTCAAGAACAAACCAATTCCTATGGAGTTCATCGGGATGCAGAATGTTTTCGGAGAATCCGGAAAACCGAAAGAATTGATTAAGAAATACGGAATGGATAAAGATGCAATTAAAAGCGCAGTCAAAAAAGTAATTCAAAGAAAAAATGGATAAAATAATCGAAAAGATAAAGGACGCAGGAATCGAAGTTGTAACAGATGAGGACGGAAAGTTTAAGTACAAACGAGACACAAGTATTTACGAAATAGAACCCTCCGCCGTCGTATTCCCTAAAAATCCTTCAGATATTCAAAAATTAGTAAGACTTGTAAACGAAGAAAAAAAACCTAACATTTCCTTAACAGTTAGATCTGCGGGGACAGATATGTCTGGAGGTCCTTTGACAGAATCAATTCTAATTGACGTTATGAGATACATGAACAAAATTGAGGAAGTTGGAAAAGATTTTGCAATAACGGAGCCTGGAGTTTTTTATCGAGACTTTGAAAAGGAAACAATGAAGAAAAATTTATATTTACCTTCTTTTCCTGCATCACGGGAATTATGCGCAATGGGAGGAATCGTTTCCAATAATTCGGGAGGAGAAAAAACTTTACAGTATGGAAAAACAAATAAATATATCCTTGGACTAAAAGTAATTCTTGCCGACGGTAAAGAATATTACCTTGAGAAATTGACGAAACACGGGCTTCAGGAAAAAGTTGTTAACGGAGGATTTGAAGGAGAGGTTTATGAAAAAATTTATAAACTCGTAACAGACAATAAAAAAATAATTGAAGATTCCCGTCCTAAAGTTTCGAAAAATTCCAGCGGATATAATATTTGGGATGTTTATGATGGAGAAAATTTTGACTTAACGCAATTAATTTGCGGCGCACAAGGAACCCTGGGAATTATAACTGAAGAAAAATTAAAACTGGTTGAAAAGCAAAAATACGAGAAATTATATGTAATTTTCTTTAAAAATCTAGACACACTCCCCCAGTTTACCCAAGACGTTTTAAAGCTTAAACCGACAAGTCTTGAAATTACAGATGACCACACTTTTAAGCTTTATCTAAAATATGCAAGAGAGATGTCAGAGCTTTTGGGTGCAGGAGGAATTTTCTCAACAGCCAAACTTTTTCTTCCCGAATTCTTGATGGTAGCTCGAAGCGGCATTCCAAAACTTGTAACATTGGTTCAATTCGAAGGAGATGATAAAGAAATTTTAGATGGAAAGATAAAACAGCTTGAAACAGTTGTAAAGAAATACAAACTAAAGGGAAGGCTTTGCAAAACTCAGCTTGAGGTAGATAAGTATTGGAGACTCAGACGTGATACCTTCCGGCTTTTGAGAGAAAAAATAAAAGACAGGCATTCAACTCCTTTCATAGATGACATTAGCGTTCTTCCTGAATACCTTCCTGAATTTATTCCCGCCCTTACCAAGATTTTGGATGAACACAAAATTCTTTATACAATTTCAGGTCACTTGGGAGACGGCAACCTTCATGTAATTCCTCTTATGGATCTAAGTGTTGAGGAAGAAAGAAAGAAAATTTATGAAGTCACGGATAAAGTTTATAAATTAATTTTGGAACACAAAGGAAGCCTAACTGCAGAACACAATGACGGCCTTATTAGAAGCCCGTATCTTGAAATGGAATTCGGCAAAGAGGTTTTTGATATTTTTAAAAAGGTCAAACAAATCTTTGATCCGAATAACATTTTCAACCCCAATAAAAAAACCGGGGCAACTCGAGAATATGCAATTGACCACATGATAAATGACAAAGTCTACGTACAAAAACACCCGCACGAGAAATAGTGACTAGGGATTAGAAGTTGAAATTCTTAAACTAAACGCTAATTGTTAAACGCTAAACTATCCGAGGATGGGGTATTGTTTTACCAATGAGGATTTTTTCCAAGCTTTACCGAACCCAAGAACATCGCCGGCATTTGCTTTATAAAGAAGCAAAAAAAAGATC
>JAKAHW010000105.1 GCA_021825285.1 bacterium | reverse complement strand
CTTTTTATCGAAAGATTTTCTCCCTCTTATAGCTACCTTGCTTCGATGGGAATAATCATGATATTGGTTGTATTTATAAAAAAGCTTTACGGTTATGTTCTGGCATTTGGAAGAGATATCGGTTTGGGCGTATTAGTTGTTTTGGTTGCGGTTTTCGGGTTGTTCAATATTATCCAACTCCAGCAGTCATATATGGATTGGCATGGAGCAGGAGAAAAAGTGAAAAACTTTTACGTTTCAATAGATTCCCTATATTCGGATTATTGGTCAACTGAACCTGTCGAATTTTACTTTGTAGACGTTCCTAAAACCTATGGAAGCGCTACCGTATTTCCAACCGGCCCGACAGATGCATTATGGTTTGCTTTTAAAAACAAAGACTTGAAGGTTTACGAAGTGAGTTCTGTTAGTGAAGCACTCTCAAAAGCAGGAAATAATCCTGCAAAAAGGGTATTTAAGTTTCGCGAAGATGGTGGAGTGAGTGAAGTTGCGCGTAAAAATCTTAGGCCCTATGGTAAATATGCTTATTGATAATGAAAGCTTCAATTATAATTCTCACATATAATTCGGAAAAATTTATCGGGCCTCTTTTGGAAAGTTTACAAGCAAGATTCCAAGAAATAATAGCAAACGGAGAACTTGAAATTATTGTAGGCGATAATGATTCAAAAGATGATACAAAAAAAATCACTGAAAAACATAATTTTGCAAAGTTTGTCGAAAACGGAGGGAATGTTGGTTTTGCAAAAGGAAATAATATGGCTTCGCAAAAAGCAAAAGGTGATGTTTTGGTATTCATAAATCCTGACGCTAGGTTTGTCGAAGGAGATTTATTTGAAATGATTAAAGAATTTGATGACGAAAAGGTAGGCGTAGTGGGAGGAAAAATTTTATCATATGATGGAAAAAGAGAACTTTCATGCGGGAAATTTTATACACCTTTCAATACATTGCTCCTTTCATTGGGTCTTGAAGAGAAGCTTGGTGTGAGGTTTGCGCCTAGCAAAAAGAGAGAGGTAGATTTCGTAAGCGGAGCATTTTTGGCAATAAGACGAGATTTATTTCAGAAAATAAACGGATTTGATGACAAGATTTTCATGTACGTGGAAGATAGCGAATTATGTTTTAGGGTAAAAATGGAGGGCCTAAAAGTTATTTTTAGTCCTGTTGCTACTCTTCAGCATCTTGGGCAGGGAAGCTCAAACCGAACTTTTGCAGTTTTAAATATTTATAAGGGATTAATTTATTTTCAAAATAAACATATGGGCAAAATTGCCTTGTTTTTTGTCAAACTTATCCTTGGTTTCAAAGCAGCAATTTTATTTTTGATCGGGAAAGCAACTAATAACGAATATTTAAAAAATACTTATGAACAAGCTTTCAAAGTTGTTTGGGCGTAATTTCTTTTTTGGGATTTTTGCTGCGATTTCCATTTTTATTATTCTTGTAATTTTCTTCAAGGATTCAATTAATAATTATTTTATCGGAGACGACTTTACGTGGTTGAGGTGGGCGTCCGGTTCGAATGCATCTATTTTAATAAAAAACTTTTATGATTCTTCCGGTTTTTTCTACAGACCTATCGATAAGCTGCTGATATTTTTTGCATTTAAATTTTTTGCATACCAACCATTAGGATACCACTTAATAAGTATTTCCTTACACTACGCCATTTCGTTATTGGTTCTCTTAATGTTTAATAACATTTTTAAAAAGAAAAGTTTGGCATTTTTGGGAGCTTTATTTTTTGCATTGACTCCAATTCACCAGCAAAATATTTTTTGGTTTTCAACTTTTTCAATAACTCTCTCGTCCCTTTTTGTTCTTTTATCATTGGTTTTTTATTTTTTGTTTAAAACCAAGAATAATATTTTTTATCTTATTGCTTCAATTTTTATTTCTCTATTGGCAGTTTTTTCTTATGAAGGGGCGGCTATAACTTTTCTTTTAATTCCCCTAGTTGATTTTTTGCTTTCAAAAAAAGTTTGGATAAATCTCAAGTTTTATATTCCTTATTTTTTAGTCTCTGTTTTGTATTTAACCTTAAGAACTATTGCCGGTTCTGCAGGCTTTTCCGGAGATTATAATTACAATTTTGTAAAACTAATCCCAAACTTTGTCGGGAATTTCTTTGGGTATATTTTCATGTTTCTGTTTGGTTCAAATTCAATTTCGATTTATTCTTTGCTTCGCGTTTCCTTAAAAAATTATACAATTCCTATTTCTGTTATTGGTTTGCTTTGTTTGTTTTTATTGCTTTTAAAACGAAAAAAGTTTTACAAATTTTTTCAAAAGTATAATCTTGAGGTCTTTGGACTTTACTTTGCCTTTGTCGTTCTTCTTCCATTCTTAGGTTTGGGAAATATTACGGATAGGTATTTATATCTTTCCTCTTTTGGTTTTATCCTCACAGCTTTGGCATTATTAGATCGATATGTTTTATCAAAGTTAAAAAATTCAGGCTATCTTATCGCGTATTGTTTAATTCTAATTGTTTCCGGCGTTTGGTTTTATAAAGAGTTTAAGCAAATAGAATACCATTGGACCAGAGCATCCAAGATTACAAACAACACTGTTTTATATTTAAAAACAAATTTCCCTTTGTTACCGAAAAATTCGGATCTATATTTTGTAAATGTTCCCATAAAATATGGGCAAGCTTATGTTTTCCCCGTAGGACTTGAAGACGCTGTATGGTTCGTATATAAAGATAATTCGATAAAAGTTTACCAGGTAAATTCATTTGCCGAGGCAAAAAAACCTTATGTTTTAGAATACGGTTCTAATTTTGAAATTACAAAATTAGAACAATAGGTTTGATAATAGGGCTAAAATTGATTAGAATAATTGAATGAGAAAACTACAATACTTTTTTTTAACACTGATACTTTTGGTAGGATTTATAGTTCGTTTGTACCGTTTTGATGGTCCGGTTGCAGACTGGCATTCATGGAGGCAATCGGACACATCAGCAGTATCAAGAATATATGTTGAAAGAGGATTCGATTTGCTACATCCTCGGTATTATGATATTTCCAAGATTCAGACAGACAAAGAAAACCCCCAAGGATACAGATTTGTAGAATTTCCTATTTATAATATTTTCCAAGCCGGATTGTTTGACCTTTCCAAATCATTAACTCTTGAGGAATGGGGAAGGGTTGTGTCTATAATTTCATCTTTAGTAAGTAGTATCTTCCTGTTTCTTATTGTTAAAAAATATTTCAGTTTAAATGCTGCTTTGTTTTCTGCATTTTTCTTCATGTTCCTTCCTTTTTCTATTTATTTTGGGAGAACAATACTTCCGGATGAAATGATGGTTATGGCGAGTCTGGCAAGTATATATTTTTTCGGCCTATGGATAGAGAAAAAACCAAAAAAATTTTACACAAATGCTTGTTTTTGTTTTCTTGCCTGGCTATTTACGGCCTCAGCGTTTTTACTGAAACCATACGCGCTTTTTTTTACGTTGCCCATGCTCTATCTTGTGTGGAAAGAATACGGTTTTTGGTTTTTAAAAAAATGGCAGCTTTGGGTGTTTTTAATAATTTCTTTAGCGCCCTTGGCTTTTTGGAGAATTTGGATGCTTCAGTACCCGCAAGGTATTCCTTTTTCCGGATGGCTTTTTAACCAGGGCAATATAAGGTTCAAGGGATCCTTTTTTTACTGGATTTTTGCAGAAAGGATTTCAAAGTTGATTTTAGGCTATTTCGGATTACCAATTTTATTTCTTGGTCTATTAAAAAAAGAGACAGAAAAGTATTATTTATTTTTCTTACTTTTTCTTGTTTCATCTCTGGTTTACATAACCGTTTTTGCACGCGGTAATGTACAGCACGATTATTATCAAATATTAATTATTCCTTCTCTTGCAATTT
>JAKAHW010000104.1 GCA_021825285.1 bacterium | reverse complement strand
ATGGCATTGCTCTGTCAAATTCAGACTTGTTCCAGGCTTTTCCTCCCATTTCTTTTATCCCTATATCCTGTAAAGTTATTCCTTCCGCAACTCCTTGCAGAAAAAGCTCCCTCTCTCCTTCCGGCAAACCGGAAGCTATCTCAAATGCTCCACCCGGCATATCTATTTTTGAATTGGCCTCAAAATTTTCTCTTCCCTGTTTAATAAGCTCTTTCTTTCTTTCCTCCGGTATTTGCGCTTTTTGGTCCTTTAACCTGCTTGTAAAATCTATAACTTGCTCTTGGTCTGTGCCTTGAGTTCCGGTATCTGGTTTGTTAATTTCCGGACGTTTCAAACGGGAAAAATAATTTTTATATCTTTGCCTCTGAAACCTGGGGACTTTCCTTTTTTGAAATTGATCTTGACCAATAATAGGCTCCTGATTTTCTATGGAAGGTATTTCTCTTCTTGCGATTGGATCCGGAGGTTTTATTGCTTCAGGAAGAGGTTTAAAAACCTCGGTTGAAGAACTATTTAAAGGAGCACTTGCGGCATTTCCGGGTAATGTAACCAATTCGGTCATGATTATAAAATTATAGAAGAAAAAAAGCCAGAAAGTCAATCAATTAGGGGCTCTTCGTGTCCGTTTTTAATGCCCTCAAAGGAACTTGCTATCTCTTCCATTTCTCGAAAGACATCAGCAATACTTGACACTTCACCTTCTTTAAGGATGGTTTCCATTCCCGGAAGAAGATGCCTCACAACCTCTGCTAAAGTTTTCATTCTTGTGGCAGCCCCCGCATAAGATACCCCATCCTCGAGAGGGTCGGAAAAACCAGCTTCTTGTGATTGTTTAACGCGGTTAAAAAAAGCTATTGCGTTATCAAACATGGGCGAAAAACGATCAGCTACTTGTCTTGATCTTCTCCCTTTTGCAAGTCTAGCAAGGTTTACTCCAAATATATCAGTCATATCTGAAGCTTTTGATCGAAATTCTCGAATGTAAGCTGTGACTCTTTTCGAAGCTGCCTCCTCGCTTGAAATTCCCTCTTCAAATAATCTTCTTGCCATAAACAAAATGTCGTGTTCGGGAGCATCTGCTTCGGCTAGTCTTCCTAACTGACAAGCTACATTGAAAGGCATTAACGGCTGATCTGGTATAACAGTATTTCCGGTTCCGGAATCTTGGCGACGTCTGGGAACCACATAATTTTTTACACCATCAGGAAGCTTGTAATATCTAAAGTCTCTTGCAATTACTTTCGGTTTGTATCCCATTCTTCTTGCGAATTCTTCATGAGTAAGATCAGGCTCTGCTATTTTTGAAACTGCCCAAAGTCGCCCATGTTGCTCAGCTCTTTCGTAATCTTTTAAAAGTTTTGGTGTATTTTCCTGAGCCTGAAGAATAAGTGCATGAAGCGCATCGACTCCCCTTACTACTTTCACGTCAACATCTTTTGCCTCATTGATTTGAAGGGCTCTTAAGCGTCTATGTCCTGCAACAACAATATAGTAAACCTCTTGACCTTGAAAAGTAGACGGCTGTAGATCGGAAATTCGTTTTCTTTCGGGAACCTTATCTCCATATATTCCATATACATAGCTTAGATATTCTCTTGCCCCATCTTCATCAAATTGTGCAACTAAAGGATCATGAATGACAAAACCTGCTTCATCAATTGCTCCTGCCAACTCTTCCACGCCTTCATATTCGTCTCTTGCCTGAACAATAGCATTTAACTCAATTAAGGGAAGCGTTCTGTGATCTGTTCTTATCCTTCTTTTTCCAATTTCAACTATCATCGGGAGTTCTAAATTTACACCTTCGACTCCATTTAAGTGTCCGTTGTGAGAAGGGGCTTGAACCGAGGGAAGGAAATCTCCACCAAGAAGACCCATTTGTTCTCTAGGTATGACAAATAATTCAGGTCGCGATTCTAATGGTGTTGCCATAATAAATTCTGAAAAAACTATAGCATCTAGCAATTGGCTTTTCAACAGCATCTTTTCAGTGCAAAGAAGAACTTGTCTATAAATCTGGGGATAATTCTTTTTGTAGACTTTCGAAGGTTATTCTGGCCTTAGCCAAGACTCTGTCCTTTAATTTTTCTAACGTCTCACCTTTTTCTCTTGTAATTCCAACC
Organism: bacterium; assembly: GCA_021825285.1. The sequence goes on along the minus strand of JAKAHW010000104.1, from coordinate 1,807 downwards.
GCACTTCCCCACGCAACTCCGCGAGCAAACCATTCCAAAGCCTGAGGATATTCCCTCACTCTTCTCGCATTAGAAACGATATCGGCCAAAGGAGTATCTCCTTCTCCTTGCCTTAAACCCTCTTTCCATAAAGAGAGAACCAAGGCTTCATAGAGAGGATTTTCAAACTCAGGGTTATTCGTTTGTCTTATTCTGAAAATAAAAGGGTTTATCTGTGAATTCTCTTTTCTCATGCGGACATTTTACTATATTTATAAAATCTTATACTTACCTATTTTAAAATAGGTTTTATTGTTAAAATTTAATGACGAAAAATAATTTGTCCAAAATCTTACACCTTCCCTACTACTTCTTAAATGCTAAAATATGCTTATGACAATTAAAGTTTTTCATTTAAATATTTATACGGGGAAATATTTGGATAACATAATTTCTTATTTGAACCAAAATGATTTTGATATTGTCCAAATCCAGGAATCGGCAACCCAAGGTTTCGGGTACGCCGAAAAAGATATTTTCCAAGAAATTAAAAAAACGAAAGGGTACGAAGGATTTTATCTGCCAACACTGGGACTATTAAATCAAAAAAGCAAAACCACAGGTTGCGCAACTTTTTTTAAACCAAATTTAAACTTGGTTTCCCGAGATTTTATTTGGCTACAGCCCTACACACAAATAGAGACAATTGAACAGTTCTTTACGGCTGATCCACCTGATGTCATAGAAAACCAAGGACGTGCGGCAATTTCCCTACAATTTGATTTTGGCAGCAAAAAAATTAACTTTATAAATATCCATCTTGTTTGGGGCCAAGATGTAAATGATACGCAAAAAAAACTTGATGCAGGAAAAAAACTTTTTGATTATGTAAAGAATCTAAAAAATGATTTTGTTCTGACAGGGGATTTTAACGTTGACAAAAATTCTGAAATAGTTAAATGGTTCAGCTCAATTTCAAGAAACTTGGTAACCGAAAATGGAATTACGAATACCTTAAATCCCCGTCTTCATCGCGCCAAACATCTTTTCCCGCAAGGGCTGGCGGTAGACTTTGCTTTTGCGACCTCCGGATTAGTTGTTGAAAATTTTAAAGTAGTAGGGGACGACTTATCTGACCATTTAGGTCTTTCTTTTGACATAAAAATATAAAATGTTATTTAAAAAAATTTTCAAGTTTAAATATCAACTTGTTTCTCTTTTTTTGTTACTTCCTCTTTATATTTTTCTCTACAAAATAATTATTCCGAAAACGAATAGTTTTGGATGTTTTGATGATTGTTTTAATTATGTCGGAGGATATTTTATTTTAAAAGGCAAGCATCTCTACTCTGACATTTATTTTAACCATCAGTTTATTCCGGCTTACATAAGTTTTTTTATTCAAGCAGCTTCTCATCCCCAAAACATTTATGAACTTCTGTTGCGGCACCGACAATTTGTTTTGCTATTTAGTTTTATTTTTAATGTTATTTTTGTTTTACGATTCGGACCAAGATTTATTTTCTTTTCGCTTTTATTTGAAACATCAAAATACTATTTATTCGGAACAAGATTCCTAGGAGAAACAATAGCTATCTACCCGCTTATTTATCTTGCCGGAATAACTTTTGAAAAAATTCGCAAAGAAAAAATTTTCAAAATTGATTTTATTTTAATTCCTATATTTGCATGGTTCGTAATTTTTGCAAGAGAACCATATACAATTGCGGCACTTTTTATTTTTTCAATTTTTCTTTGGGGCAAGTTCTCAAAAATTAAACTTTTCTCAATATTTATATTTTTAGCATTAACTTTTATAGGAGTTTTT
>JAKAHW010000103.1 GCA_021825285.1 bacterium | reverse complement strand
AAAAAAACAAAAAAGGGATCTTTCTAACGGGTCATCATTGTTCCGTTCATAAATATTTCATCCCCATCTTTCATCCAGGTAACTTTTCCATCTTTTGTTTCAATTTTTCCGCTTTTTGAGACTTTTGTTCCATTTGAAAGAACCAAATCTTCTGTCATTTCAGAAAGTACGCCATCTCTTAGTCTCATCATTTTTCCTCCCCACATAGCTACCCGATTCAGTCTATCTTTTAATTGTGATATTGCATCGTCTTTACTAATAGACTGCGTTTTTTCAATAGTAGACTCAACCTTGTCCTTGATGGTCGCTACAAAATAACCAAAGACAAAACCAACCAAAGTCATCCCAAGTAAACCCCATGAAATTACAACTTTTTTATTGTGTGAGCTTTTTGCCATTTTGACAAAATTCACCTCCATTCTCCCGCCAATAAAGTATATTAAGTATCGAGTATTCAGGTGAAGGCTGTCAAGTGTTATCTTGGACCGTAAGGATTAGGCGGGCCGGAATCAGGAACAACTAATGGTGGTTCTTGTGGGTATGGATTTTGAGGAGCTGGAGGATTAAACCTCGGCATACTTAAATTAAATCTTCCCGAAAATATTAATCCAAAGACCGTGAGTATAACAACACCAAAGAAGGAAGCAAGTGAAATAGCTTGTAGAATTGGATCAGTAGAATATTCTTGATTTGATTTTCCTGAAAGGGCATAAACAAGTGAGCTCACAAACCAAATCAAGCCTCCAAATGGCCCAAAAATTGCCGACCATACTCCGCTAAAAGCATAAGCACCTCCTAAAATATCCAAACCTAACTTACTAAAGATCAACCCTAATATTTCAAACAGAACAACAATTAAAATCCAGCTTACCAAAATGTTCCTAATGTAAGGGATTATTTTATTTTTTACAAAAGTTTTTTGCTGTTGGTCATATAGTTTTTTATCTACGTTGTATTTTTTCAATTTTTCCTGGTAAGGATCATTATATTGAAGAGGATACGTAGGTGTATTTGAGTTTAAGCTTTGAATAGGAGTCTTTTGCTGTTGGTTTAAAAGCTGTGGATAGCTTGGGCTTTCATATGTAGGATATTCGGGGGCTTTTGGTCCTTCAGGTGGTGGAAAATAACCAAGAGTAAAAGTTATAACCGAGAATATTAATAAAAAACTTAAGGTTACGACAAAGCCAATTCTAAAAGCATTTGAATACATAAATTAATAATTCCATAAAGAATGTAAAAAAGCAATTGGGGTTTTAAAGTTTATTGTATTTTGTGTGACGTCCTCGGGCTTTTTCTACAGGATATTTAGTAGCATTTTCTTTCATTTTTTGTTCAAATGCAGAAAGCAATTCGACATTTAGATCGTGTGCCATAAGAAGAACCCAAAAAAACACATCGGAAAGTTCATCTGCAATTTCTTTTTTATGATCTTTAATGTATTTTTTGGTTTCTTTCTCATTTAACCACTTAAACTGGTCCAACACTTCGGTTGCTTCTGACAAGAGTGCGATAGCTGAGTCTTTTGGTGTATGAAATTGTTTCCAATCGCGAGCATCACGAAACTCTATGACTTTTTTTGTGATCGTTTTTAAATCAGACATAAACCAAAACTTATATTAGTCCTGGCAATTCAAAAAGTCAATTTTTAACTTGAACCTAGCTTTTGTGTCTTATATAATTCGCTAAGATGGCAAATACAATATTGGAAGCTTACCCCAGAGGACTTTGCGCAGGAGTTGCCAGGTCTTTAAAAGGATATGACTTAATGATTCAAACTTTTCCAGATAGCGATATCTATTCTGTGGGCGAACCTGCACATAATACCCAAATAGTTGATAAATATAGAGAGAGAGGAGTAAGGTTCGTTTCAAGTGTTGACGAAATACCTGATGGATCAGTGGCAGTCTTTGGCCCTCATGGAAGTACACAAGAAGATTTAAGAAAAGCAAGAGAAAAAGGATTGACCTTTATGGATACGGAATGCCCTTTGGTAACAAAGGTAAAAAGAGAAGTAGCAAGAAATGTAAGCGAAGGAAGAATTGTAATTTACCATGGGCAAAAAGGACATGCCGAAGCAAGAGCAGTTACGAGTGTTGCGCCTGAAAATATTATTTTAATTGAAGACGAAGCAGGTGCCCTATCAGATGAAGTTTTTTCCAGAATTCCCGATCCTAATAAAGTTGCCTTTAATTCCCAAACAACACATAACTCTGATGAGTCAATGAAGATAGCAGAGGCTTTAAGGAAAAGACTTCCCGAGCTTGAGGTTCCAAGAGTTGAAGACATATGCTATGCAACCAGAAATAGACAAAAAGCATTAAGGGAAATGATAAAACAAGGAGCGGAGGAGGTTGTGGTTGTAGGTTCAAAAACAAGCTCAAATTCGAAAAGGCTAAAAGAGGTTGCCGAAGAAGAAGGCGCTTTAGTTCAATTCGTAGATGGTCCGGAAGATTTAGTACATAATTTCCAAGGGAAAGTCGGTTTAACTGCAGGAGCTTCTGTTGAGGAAGAAGCTATAGACAGAGTTCGTCAAGCAATTATGGGGGCAGAAGTAACAATAGAACAAATAATTGTAGCGGATGAAAGCAGTATAGAGTTTTCTTTACCCGAAATTCAGCGATAATTACTTTTTCTCAAAGTAAAGAGTAACAGTTGAGGTAATCGTTTCGCTTCCCGGCTGAAGATCCGGAGTTCCTCCGCCTTTGCCCAATCCGAGCGGTGCGCTATCCCTTATCAAGATAGGACTCGTTGGTGAAGATTCTGCGATGTTCGTAATTTTTCCTAATTTAAGTCCTAAGCTGGATGCCAGTTTTTGTGCTTGTTCCCTAGCGTTTTGAATTGCTTTATTTCTTGCTTCTTCACGATATTTTTGGGGATTTTCAATGTTGTAAGAAGTTCCATAAATTTGATTGGCCCCGTTTTTAGTAACTTCTTCAATAACAGTTGGCAAAAGATCAATCTGTTTTACTTTTATTGATAGTGTCGCATTTCCATTATAGCCATTTATGTTATTTCTCCCGCCCTCGAATTGATAATTTGGAGTTACCGAGTAGTTGGAGGTTTTAATATCTTTTTTAGGAATCCCAAGTTTTACAAGTGCATCGACAATTTTATTGTTGGTATCATTTATTGTCTTTTGAGCTGCATCAATTGTCGTAGCATTCGAAACAGTTATTCCCGCCTGAACTGAAGAAGAATCGGGAATTACTTCAACTTTACCCTCGCCTACAACCGAAAGTTCCCCTGAGGCGCTTCTTGAAGTAACCGAAAGAGGATAAGAAATATCAAAATATTTTATTGCAAAAAGAGCCAGAAGAAGGACTAAGGTGGCTATAACAAAAGTTCTAATTGGATGGTTTAGTTCCATTGTCTCTATATAATTATTATATAGGTATGCTAAGTTTGCAACTCTTTATTCGTATCTTAATGCTTCAATTGGGTTAAGGCGTGCTGCACGGCGGGCAGGGTAAATACCAAAAATAATTCCTACCAATGTAGATACTCCTACGGCAATAATAATTGACGGAATACTTACCACAAAAGGAATGTGCGCGATAAGTGAAACCACAAATGCTCCGCTTATACCCAAAACAATGCCTACCATACCACCGATTAAAGTCATTACAACCGATTCAACAAGAAATTGGGTAAGAATATTGCTTTGTTTGGCGCCGATCGCCTTTAAAAGTCCGATTTCCTTGGTGCGTTCTGTCACTGACACAAGCATTATGTTCATAACCCCGACGCCTCCTACAATAAGAGATATACCTGAAATTGCAGCAATCATAGTTGTTAATAGGCTTGTAATGGTGTTGACGGTTGAAAGGATGTCTCCTGCGCTTGACATCTGAAAATCGTTTTTTTCTCCTACTTTTAAATTATGTCTATCGCGAAGGAGAGTCTCAACATCCTGCATTGTTTGGTTTATGCTATTTTGGTCGTGAACACTGA
>JAKAHW010000102.1 GCA_021825285.1 bacterium | reverse complement strand
CCTTTTAACTCTTCAGTTGTTTGAAGGTTTATTTTTTCTGCCTTTTTTACATTTTGAGGGTCGAGGGCAATTTGTGCCTCATCCCCGTATAAAACCACTAACTCGGAGGAGATATTTGAAAGAACAGCATCGTCCACTTTTTCGTTTAGCGCCAAAATTACAGCATTGTATTCTTCGGTTTCATAATCTTTAACAAGAGTTGGTTTTGCCAATACCAATATCCTTCTTCCATCCTCAAGTAAATCATAAGAAACTGTTTCCCCTGCTCTTTCTGCTTTAATACTTACCCCTGCAATTTCAAATTCACCGGGTCCATATAAAGACAGGTTTTCAGGAAGAACTTCAGGCGCTGTTGTAAAAATAAATGCGTTTGCTTCAGATTTAGGTAGAGGATCTACTATAAAAGTAGCATTTTTTGATTTAATTCTTAGGGATTTTTCTCCCAATTTGGTTATTTCCATTTTATGAGCGTAGCGAATAAACTACCTGGAGTCTCTGGCGATCCGCCTCTGGCGGATACACCAAGAGTTACAGGTATTTTCTGTATTAAGGTAACCAATATACTACCACATACCTCGCTTCCTTGACAAGTAAGCTTTTTTAATTTATCATATTGGAGCGCAAAAATTCCTCTTTGAAGTTAGAATTTCCTGCCGGCGCTTTTTATCATGAAGGAAAGAATTGTAATAGTTTTAATAGCAATAGCGCTCGGAATATTTGTAACCACATTAGTATTTTTTATCTATCAGCAAACAAAAATATTGCCTAAGAACGCTTCCCAAACAAATTCTGCATCAAAAGAAAAACCGCAAGAAAAATATTTCTTATCCATTGAAGAGCCAAAAGATGAAAGCTTAACTGAAAAAAGAACAATTGAGGTTAAGGGAAAAACAAACCCCGGAAACACAATTTTAATTTCGACAAATCAGGAGGATGTAGTCGCGACTCCTACTTCTGACGGTAAATTCTCCGCCACAATTACAATTGACGCCGGAACCAATAATCTTATAACAAGAAGCGTTACTCCGGATGGCGAAGAAAAGTTAGATACAAGAACCGTAACATTCTCAACTGAGGATTTTTAATATGAAAAAATTAATATTATCACTTATATTTTTTTTACCGCTTGTAATTTTTACGAATGAAGTTTTTGCTGTAAGCCCTACCCCATCAAAAACAATTACCCCAACGATAAAAGCCGTTAGCCCTTCTCCTGCAGCAACGACTCCGGAATCAGCAGAAATAGATCGTATTCAAAAAATTAAGGAATTGGTAGCAAGCCGTGTTGCAGAACTAAATCTCGTTGAAAAAAGAGGAATTCTAGGAACTGTTAAGGAAACAAGCACCATGCAAATTATAGTTGAGGATAGAAATGGAGATCAAAGAACAATTGATATCGATGAGCTAACCAAATTTCAGAAAAACGGGGACGACAAGACTTTTGGAATTTCTGACGTCAAGAAAGATGACAAGCTTTCTTTTATCGGACTTTACAACAAGGAAACAAAAAGACTCTTAGCTCGCTTCATTTCAAAAAATTCAAGTATTCCTCAATATTTGGAAGGCGTAGTTACGGACAAGGATACAAAAAATTATACTTTAACTGTCATTGATGAAAAAGGCAACAAAAAGGTAGTAGACGTCTCTTCTTCGACTAAAACATCCTCATTTGACAAAGAGGTTCCCGCATTAAAATCAGGATTCACAAAAATCCAAGTTGGGGAAAGAATTTTAGCAGCGGGGTTTTGGGATTTGAAAGATAAAGAGACCTTAAATGCTTCAAGAATAATTCACTTTAAATCTCTTACGCCCTCTTCAAAAATGAAAGCATACTTGACGACTTCAAACGAAGAAAAAACGTCAACAGGAAGCGGAGTAAAACTTCAAAATCTTTCACAATAATGCTCAAGGAAGGGAACGTTTGTTTTAATTCAGAATACTCTTCCCCTCTTTCAACGGTAGTTCCTTATTATTCAGCAGATGTCCAACAATATACGGGAGATCTTGACCAGCTTCTCGACGAGCTTGAAGGGTCACTTAAAGCACTCGCGCCTTCAGAACAAGATAAATTAAATTTCGCACTTCACCCGCCCAGAATAATTTGGGGAGCGGTAAATTATAAAATATCACAAGGTAATGATACGGGCCAAAGCGAAAGGATTGTAAGAGAAGCAATACGTATCAGTCTGAGAACTTACAGAAAAGAAGTTATGCCTTCAGATGTCAGAAGTTTTAGAGAATTTATTGTAAGGTCAGGACATGCCCAAGCACTTCAAACTCCTGTTGCACAAGTGGCGGACACAGTCACCTGGGAGGCAACAAGCCCAGAAAGAGCTAAGAAAACCGCTGATAGACTTAGGGATCAATGTGGATATAACCAAATACTGTTTATCGCGCAAGGGCAAGGAGGAGCAGCTGCCGGAATGGATGTTTATCTTCGATATCAAGATCTCACATTTAACCCTAACTCAAGATTTTATGTTTCAAGGCTCTCTCTTTATAAAGTTAAAGATGAAATTCCGCAGCTAAATGCAAGAGAAATAGCGACTCTTCAAAAACAAGCTCAAGGAAGAAGCATTGTAATTTTTGACGAAGACACCTCTTCAGGAAATACTATGAGAACAGCAGTAAATTATTTTTCTGAAGTTTTTAAAGGAAGAGAATTAATTACGGCTACAAATCTCTAAATTTTTCTTAGGATTTTGGTTCCTTCGGAAGAATCTTCAATAACATAGCCCATTCTCTCAATTTTTGCTCTTATCTGGTCTGCCGCATTGTATTTCCTAACTTTTCTTAGCTCTTGCCTTTCTTTTACCATCTGCTTGACACTTTCGGGGACATTCCTAAGCTCCTCCGACTTTTCTTTTATCCTCAACCCCAAAATTTCGTCCATTTTGTATAAAGTTTCGGCCTTTGCTTCATCAGGATAGCCAGATCTTAAAAGTTCCCAAACTATTGAAACCGCTTTAGGCATATTTAAATCCGTTTCTACGGCTTCTAAAAATTTGGTTTCAAATTCTGCACAACCAATTTTTGGAGCAGGAAACTTTGCTGCAATTTCATAAATTTTATCCAAGGCTTCCTGTGCTGCTTCAAGCCCCTTCCAGGTAAAATTCATTTTACTTCTATAGTGCGTTAAAAAAGTAAGATATCTAAACGCCAATGGTGAGAATTTTTTCGCTTCAATATCAGAAAGCGTAAAGACGTTTCTTTTGGAACGCGACATCTTTTCATCATCAATTAACAAAAAGTTTGTGTGCACCCAATAACCAACAAAGTTTATGCCCGTTGTTGCTTCCGTTTGCGCAATTTCGTCTTCGTGATGAGGGAAAATAAGATCCTCGCCTCCTGCATGAATATCAAACTGCAGACCCAAATATTTTATCGACATAGCAGAACATTCTATGTGCCATCCCGGAACTCCTTCTCCCCAAGGACTGTCCCACTTCATAACTCTATCTTTTTCTGCTTTTTTCCAAAGCGCAAAATCTATACTATCTTTTTTATCTGTTTCAACCGATACGCGAACTGCTTCCAGAAGACTATCCATTTTGTCTAAAGTATTTCCTGAAAGCTTTCCGTAATCTTTGAATTTTTTTACATCAAAATAAACGTTTCCATCCGTAACATAGGCAAAACCCTTTTCGATTAAAACCTCTATCATTTCAATCATTTCCTTGATGTGTTCCGTTGCCTTCGGCATAACATCAGCTTTCTCAATTCCCACTTTTTCTGCGTCCTTGAGAAAAATATCCGTATACTCTCTGGCAATATCCAAAGCAGTAACTCCCAAGTGCTTTGCCTCTTCCATAACAGGATCTATCACCCGACCTGCCTCTTGGGAGAATCTAAAATGCCCTACATCCGTAATATTCATGACAGATTTGACCTCAAAACCGAAGCTTCTCAAAATCCGCCTTAAGATATCGGACGTTATATATGTCCTTAAGTTGCCAATATGTATTTCGCGGTAAACCGTAGGCCCGCAGGTATACATTTTTACTATGCC
>JAKAHW010000004.1 GCA_021825285.1 bacterium | reverse complement strand
TTGGCATTTTAAGGAAAAAAATTTGGAATTTAATTAGTTTGAAAAATGTTTAGAAAAATAAAAAAAGACAATTTAATATTCGGGTTGGGTGGAGTAGTAATTTTCCTAATTATATGGGAAATTTCTGCCAGGTTTCGTTTGGTGAGTCCAATTTTGATAAGTTCTCCTGAAGCGGTTTTAAAGTCCGAATTCGATTTGTTTTCCAGTAAATTTATATTTCCCCACCTTTTCCAAAGTCTTCAGGAAATTGTTTTAGGATTGTCATTGGCCATTTGTTTTGGAGTTGTGCTTGGCCTACTTATAGGTAGATTTAGCCGTCTTGAAAAAATAACTCATCCCTTAATTTATTCTCTTTATTCAACTCCTGCTATTGCTATTTTCCCTTTACTTATGATGTGGCTTGGTTTTTCTATTTGGACAAAAGTATCAATAGTTTTTCTGGCAAGTTTTTTCCCGATAATCATAAACACAATAAGTGCTGTCAAGAACCTTGATCCGAATTTTGTGAGGTTAGCAAAGTCTTTCGGAGCCAATGACTTTGATATTTTTAAAACAATTACTCTTCCTTCTTCTCTTCCTTATATACTTTCCGGAGTTAGGATTGCAGTACCAAGAGGTATAACCGGGATGGTAGTTGGTGAATTTTTCGCTTCAAATCTCGGGTTGGGCCACCTGATATCTTTTTATGGGGGAACTTTTCAAACAGATAATTTTTTAGCAGTTGTATTAGTGGTCGTTATTTTAAGCGTTACCTGTACGTCGGTTTTGAATTCGGTTGAAAAAAGGTTGCAAAATTGGAAACCGGGAAGAAATGACTATTGACAACAAAAAAAGATTAATGTAAATTTTCACTTATGAAGAAACTCCTTATTGTCGCCCTCTCTGCTGCAGTTTTGTTAGCAATGTTGGGATATTTGGTTTCCGTTAAGACTCAAACTGGAAGCAAAAGCGCAGCGATTTCTCCCACTCCCGTTTTGAAACCTGTAGTGAAGCTGGGGTACTTGCCCAAAAGTTCCTTGAGGATTCTTGTAGCTGTTGCTGACAAAAAAGGGTTTTTCAAAAAAAATAACGTAGATGTAAAAATATATGGCGTGGAAAATGCGATAGCAACGTCTCTGGTGAGCAAACAAACCAATGTTGTTCTTGATCTTCCGTCTACTTTGCTTCTGGCGCGCGCAAACGGTTCCGACATTGTAGAAATAGGGGAAGTGACAAATGATTACCCATTTTTATTGATTTCGTACAAAAATCCTTCGTTTGTGAAGACAATTGCAATCCCCCGTATAGGAGGGGAGCCCCATTTGAGGGCGCTTGAAATCTTAAAAAAACTAAACATTGATTCCTCCAAAGTTACTTTTCAGGCATCTGGTAGTGGTCCCGCATCAGCAGAACTCTTAAAGAAGAGAGAGGTAGATGCGGCAATGCTTTCAACGTTTGACTGGTCGGTTCTTAAGACACAAACCTTTGCCTCAGATGTGCCAAAAATTTTATTTGATACGAGCAAAGAGAAAGACTTAAGGAACCCTAATATAATTGTCGTAAATGCAGAATTTTTGAAAAAGAACAAAAAAATAATGGAGAATTTCTCAAAAGCGCTTATTGAAGCAAATAATTATATAAAATCTTCAAAAGACGAAGAGCTCGTGAGTACCCTGTCGGCATTCAGCCAAATTGAAGACAAAAGAGCGCTTGAGACTGTTAAGAATTACAAATCAACTCTTGAAGGATGGAAGTTTAAACCTGATTTAGAAAGAACTATTGCTCTTGCCAATACCTTAAAAGAGTTTAATGATAAAAAATTTAATCCGGCCACCTTTATTTCCCTAGACATATTCTCAGCTCTTGAAAAAAGCGGATTTATCAAAAATTAGCTTTACTTAAGATAGGAGATAATGTGCCTCGGTTTCAGCTCTGAAGGGAAGCTTTCCAAAAACTCTACCTCTAATGGCAAAAACATTTCTTTTTGAATTAACTCGGCAAGGGTTAGTTTTGATGAAACAAACAGATTTTCAGCAATACCTCTTGTAATGAGCCGTTTAACTTTTCCGTTTTTTCCGGCATTATTTGGGATAAGCTGAATTTTTAGCCTGACTGTAATTTTCCCTTTAACTTTTTCTTCAAAAACATGAAGCTTCCATTCACTTGAGGCAAGGTATTTCCCAAAAGGGAAAAGCGCTTTATCTACAAGGACTGAATAGATTGACGCTCCCTGAGCCTTTATTGCATCGTGGCCAAGCCTTCCGAATACTTCCATATGAATTGTTTCCCCGCAAGGGCACTCTTTGTCAAAAAACCTTACCGCATCCCCTGTTTTATAGCGAATAAGAATGTTGCCATCCTGGTAAAGACTTGTTATCACGAGTTCTTCCTGGCCGTTGGAGTCAACGGTTTCATAATAAAATGCCTCAGGGTCTCCATGGAAAAAACGCGGGGCAAGTTTTGATAATTTATCGCACCTATAACCCTTTCCTTTAGTTTCGACACCTCCAAAAGTATATTCAAAAAAAGCTTTTTTAAAAACGCTCTTAAAATAATCGGCTTTCTGTTCTGAAGTATATTCCCCCCCCAAACAAACAAGTTTAATATTGTTTAAATCATACTCTTTTTCAAGATGCGGAATGAAACGGTAAAGAGCAGTAGGAGTGGTTTTGATAGAGTCAATCTGCGTCCTTGCGGCAACTTTTGCAGTAAGTTCTAAATTATTTAGGTCTCCTACTAAAAATTTTGTTCTTTCGCCCAAAAAATCTACATCATACCTATATCTATGGAGTGCGGTAAAAGGATTATAAAGTATCATGAGGGATTTAATGCCTATTTCCATATATTTTTTATGCATTTTTTTATAGGTTTTTGAAAACCGCGGGCAGTAAATTATAAGAGGGTATTTGCCTCCTGTGGTTCCGCTTGAAAGGCCGGTCGTGGCAATTTTATTTTTTGGGAAAAAAAGAAATTTTTCAGGGCCAGCTTCTACTATTTCCTCTCTTGTTAAAAAAGGAAGGTTGTCAAAATCCTTCCAAGTTTTAATGTTTTTTACTGATTTGATACCTGCTTTTTTATATTTGTCTTTATAAAAAGAAGAGTAGGGGCTATTCCAGGCAGAATTTAGAATTTTTTTAATTTTTCTGAGTTCTTCTTTAGTTCTATTCACAGCTTTCCGTTTGTGTTAATATGACAGAGTTCTGTCCTGCCGTCCTCTTTTAGAGTACGTCATGAAAACCAAGTTTAATAGACGGAAATTTAAAAGTCAATCATGTTTAAAAGAATACTCTCCGTTACATTTCTTCTTATTTTGCTTCTTGGTGCATTTTTTTTAATCAATCCTAAAACAAAAGACAAAACGGATTTAAGCATAGAGGTTCCGAAAGTCAAAAATAATCCAAACTTAGCAAAATTTTTTCTTTGGACAAAAGAAGACCCGCTTTTTACGAGCACTGATTTTAATGAAAAAGAATTCTCAAAATCCTTGGAAGCACTTGAGATGGAGGAAAAAGCTTATTTAAAACAGGTAGGGGAGGAAGATGATTTTTATCCTATGAAATTCTTAAAAGACTTACCATTGGTAAAAAAAGCAGAAGAAAGTTTTTTTTCGAGTCCAACCGTAAATTCCGCCAAAAATCTTTTAGATATCTATAAACAAACTCAAAGAGATTATAAACATGAGGAGGGAAGATTAGTAAAGGTTTTAAAAAGCAAAAAAATTGTCTCTACTGCATATGCGGGAATAAAAACAACTACAAGCCTGGCTATCCTTTACGACGATTTTAAAAAGATAGACGCAAACGCAGATGCGCTTATTAAAGAAATAAACAAAAGGGAATTATGTCTGGTAACAGGAGAATGTCTGCGTCCCGCATTTTCTTTTGAGAAACCCTTAGCTCAATTATCATCTGCTCCCGGATTTACTAAAGGGCAGATTTTACCGCGCGATTTGCTCACTCTAAACTCTATAGAAAATGTGGCTTTTAATGGACCATATGTTGCCTCAACGCCTTGTTTTGGAGACAATAACCCCTATTACCTTTTTTATGTTTTAAACGGCCAGGAGAGAAGGAGTTTTGTTGAATATCCTGAGAAACTTAATGTCCAAACAGAAAAAATAGCGACAACTAATTTCTATAGGAAAATTCTAGATACTCCTTCTGAAAAGACAATAGACGGGTCAATAATAAGCAGGGGTTTTAAAATGATCGAGGTGTATGAAACGCATATATATGTTTGCGCTGACTCCTCTTATAAAAACAAAATTGCTTCTCTTGACAGCCTTTATCAGAACAATAAAAATAATCTGCTTTTTGAAAAAATATTAAAAGAAAAAGACTTGGAAAAACAAGCTAAAGGGAAATTCATTGAGGCAGATCTTATTGAAAAGAAATTTTTCAATGCTGAATTTCCTTCAGAAGTAGAAGCGCAAATTTTGGCAAAAGAGTATGGGTATATGTATAAAAACATTATTCTATGGAAAAATGACCCCGAATTTAAAGAACAAAAATGGTTAGGGAAAGCATGGGATTTAAGAGACGAAATGCTAAAAAGATATTTGAATTATGAAAGAAGACTCAGCAATGTGCATGAAATATTCGCTGATGCAGCAGGACATTTAGCAGCGCTTCGGATAAAATCTTTGATTAACGATGTCAACAGTTCCTCCTACGCTTACGCTTATAGAAATATGTATGATTTGGTTTATTTTCCTTTCTCGCCCTCATTTTACAGAATACAAGATACCCTTAAATTAATAGATACTTCAGGGGCAAAGAATGTGGAAGGGGTCTATTTTACATACCAGGAGGCCTTAGCTAATTTTACGCCGGACCAAATTAAAAAATGGAATCTTACGTTGACTGATTTTCTTGAGGAAGATTACGCAAAATATAACAAAAACTTAAAAAATACTACCGCATCCGAGAAATAAACAGGAGTTTTCATTTTGCTTCTCATTTCCCATATTCAAAAGAGCAGAAAACATATCTTTATTGTTATCGCTGCACTGAATTACTGTAGAGGAAGAGGATAAATTGCTTTTTGTTTTATTTATGGAAACTGGAGATAGAGCATTTATAATTAAGCCCAAAATAACAAGAATTACCAAGACTATTGTTTTTTCTTTTGATCCAAAATTCCTCTTCATAGCTTTATAATAATCACAAATCCTTAATAAGTCAACGTTTAGTTAATAATTAAGAAATTAAAGTCGATATTGGTAGTTGGCGCGCTTTTAACGCCTACTATAAAGTATTTGCCACTTACTTGTTCTTTTACAAATAATGGATTATCAATTGTTTGTTTTGGAGTAAGGAAAATTAATGATTTTGATGTGACTTTTGGATCATTAACCTTAAGTTGAGTGTAGCCGGATCTGAGAACAAGAAAGCCGGCTGATTCGCTTACAGAAACCTCAGTATCTGAAGAATAGGTTGGTAAAGTATTTGAGTCGATATTGATAGTTTGCGCAGACAACACACCACCAACCTTTACGTCTTTGGCAAATTCTGCGTTCTCGGCGACCTTAAGAGTTCCATCTGTCTCAATTCTAACAGCTCCTCCCATCAAAGAAATAGCGCCCTGCTTCAGCGGCTGTATCTCAAGATCCTGACCAACCGTATTTATGGAGTTTGCTCCAATTTGCATCGTATTTCCTACGCTTATGCTATTTCCTACACTCAAGTCATTTGTTGTTGTGCTTCCGAGAACCAAAAGGCTATCCTTGATGGTAACCATACTTGACCCTGATGCAATTTGAGAGAATGGCAGGAAATTAATTGTCTCAAGCTTATCCATTTTTGCTGACAAACTTGCATTTTGAGATTTGAGATCTAAGATTTGAGATTCCGTTTCGTGAATTGCATTGACCAACAAAGGTGTAACTTTTCCGTAATCCATTGATTTAAATCCATTCGCATCCGTAGTAACTATCTCGGGAACTATCTTCTCAACGTCCTGAGCTATAAATCCAATTGCTGCCTGTCCTGAGTTTCTCCAGTTGAAGGAGACACCAACAAGTGACAAAACCTTACTCAAAGCATCTTGCAATGGATTGATATTTGTCTTAAACCTTACATCTGAGAATCCATTCCATGAATTTGCCACAGCAACAGTCCCATCTCCCTGATCTCCAACCTGGAATCTTGCAGACGGAGTAGCAGTACCAACACCCGTACTTCCATCATTGCCTATAATAAACTTTGTTACACCACCAGAAGAAGCGACAAACAAAGGTCCACTTCCTGTATCATTCAAGACAAATGCAGCTTGTCCGCCTGAATTTGAAGTCAAATTGATTCCTGATCCAAGACCAAGATTATTTATGTTCAAAACAGCTCCTGTTCCAAGTCCATTGCTTTGTGTCAGAGCAAGAATATTTGCGCTATCCGTACATGTGCTTCCTGCTACAACTCCGCAGTTGGATGATAAATTTGCCAAAGCCCCTGAGAGAGTTAGGGTAGTAGGTGTTGTGGCGCTAGGATGCAGAGAAATAGCTCCTAAATATGACAAAGTTGATGTAGTCGTCCAAGACATAGTCACAGAGGCTGCTCCCGGTTTTGTGCTTCCTCCAGATGATAGGTTTGTGCCTCCAGGATTCAACCATCTTGCTGTTTGTCCCCCACCAGGAGTAACAGCCGCTCCCACGGCATTTACGGATAAGGAGTCTACTACCATTTCTCCTGTTGCGCTTGGAACGGTTACAGACGGATTTGTGCTTCCTCCTGCAAAGCTTACAAATGAGCCTGTTGAATTGGTTTGTGCAACATTGGTAAAGCTTGTGGCTCCTCCAATCAGATAGTTTGTGGCTCCGTTGGTCGTAACATACACAACTTTGGCTCCTGAGGAAGGATTGGCAAGTCCATAAAGATAGGTATATGGATTTGGGCCAACACTTCCAAGCAAGGTCATAGCTGATCCTCCATACGTTACGTCTTTAACTGTTGTATTGGCTAGGCTTACTCCCACTACAAGATATCTGTTATTTCCGGATCCTGTATTTTGAATCCATGTAAGTTGTGCTGAAGATGTTCCGCTAATAGTTCCTGAAGAAGAGGCGTCAAAAGTAACGGTATCATTTGTAAAGCCTGCAGTTAGGCTTCGTGAAAGGTTCATAATATTGCCTGAATCCGCAGAGTTTGAATTATATGTTGATGTGTGGTTCACGTTAACCAAGTTTGCTGTAGTTATGTTTGAAGTTTGAGATATATTAATAGCAGTTTGTGTGCCGGGGTTAATATCAAGTGAAGCAGTAGGGAGAGATGTCCCAATCCCGATATTTCCGTTGTTTTGAATTACAAATCGTGTAGTGCCGCTTGCTGAAGCCGTGAAAATATCTCCTCTTGTGCTGTTGTTGTTTGCCACAAGGCCTGCGAAGGAAGTATTTCCTGAAAGTGATGCAATTGGCAGAGTTCCTAAATTGCTTAAGACATCCAGTTTTCCAGCAGGAGTTGTGTTTCCAAAACCTACTTTTTGTCCCGTATCTATTGTCATAGCGGTTGTTGCGTTTGTTACAAGGCTTAAGTTTTGAGAAGAAAATGTGCCCATGTTTAATGAGGCACTTGCCGGTGTTGCATTGTAAAGCCATTTCATTCCTCCAAAATTGGCAGCACTTTGACCAAGAAGGATAGATGCGAATTTATTTGTTCCTGATCCGTCATCAAAAGCCCCAATTGTTGTTCCATAGGTTGCAAAAGGAGCAATTGCAGCACCGGAGTAGGCGATAATTGAAGAGTTGCTTTGACCTTTGACGGTCAAAAGGTGATTTGGAAGAGTATCACCAACTCCCACGTTTCCATTATTTTGAATTACAAACCTTGCTAACCCTGAAGAGGAGGCTGTGAAAATATCTCCTCTTGTGCTGTTGTTGTTTACAACCATTCCTGCAATAGGAGTATTTCCTGAGAGTGAGGCAATTGGTGTAGTAGAGGAGACTCCTAAAACATCCAAAGTTGCCAATGGGTTTGCTGTTCCAATTCCTAATTGTCCTGAGTTTAGCAATGTCATACGAGTGGTAAGGCCTGCGTCTCCCCCGGCCGAAGTCTTGAAGGTAAGGTTCTGCCCGTTTAAGGCATTGATTTGCGCGGAAGCAGAAGCTCCTGTAAAGGTAAGACCACCGGCTGCAGAGGCCGTTCCAGTGCTGTTAACACTAAACAAGAGTCCAATACCTCCATCGTAAACCCTCATGCCTCCTGATCCTGCAAGACCATTTGAAGGATCATAATTTAGTTGAATTGCTCCTCCTGTTCCTTGCGCGTTAACGGTAATATTGGATGCTCCCATTACTCCGTTTGAAACAGTTGAGGAGTTTGAAATTGTTCCTGCATTAAGATATGCATAAATATTGTCAAAATATGATGTGACATTAGAAGTCTGGGTGGTGGTTATCCTGAACCTAAGGTACCGGATGGCATCTTTTGAAGCAGAGGCAACACCTGAGATGTCACAGGTTTTTGTTTCCCAGGTATTTGCAGAAGAAATAGAAAAGACTCCGCTCGTAAAGTTGGCATTGTCAGCACATGCGGTCCAGGTGGAATTATCCTCTGAAATTTCAAAAGCCGTATATGATCCTGTAACGCTTGAATATACGTCAAATTGAATACTGTTTTTGTTGGAAAGGTTTACGGGAGTGACTAAATCACGGGTTGCTCTGTAACCGGTCATGTCATTGATAAGGCCGCGGTAAACAGTTGAAACCGGTGTTGAAGCATTTTCTCCTCCAAATACGTAAGCATAGTTATTTCCTCCTGTTGTTGCTGAAAGTGCAACATGGGAAGCAAGCACCTGAGGTAAAGTCCCTGCAATTACCCATCCTGTGACATTGCCTGATGAGTCAAGCGTTCCCCTGTAAATTGTGTCAATTGGAACATTTGACGAATTTTTTCCACCGACTGCATATAGATAATTATTGGAACCGATTGTGGTTGCAAATACAGAAGAAGAATATAGAGCCTGGGGTAGGGCACTTTGACCAGAAGATGAGAATGCACCGATATTTCCTGATCCGTCAATTGTAGCCTTGTAAACAGTACTTTGAGCAGTTCCGCTGCTTGTTCCACCAAGAACATAAATGTAGTTAGTAGAATTAATAGTGCTTGTGGCGGAGGAATGCTGAGAAAGGGCAACAGGCAACTGTCCCTGGGAGGCAGTGGAGAAAGCTCCGACGTTGTTGCTTGAATCAAAGGTTGACTTGTAAACCGTATTTACATCTCCTCCCGCACTGTTTCCTCCAAGAACATATAGATAGCCTGTGGTTCCAATAACTAATTGGTTGGCTGAAAGATCGGTAAGTGCAACAGGCAGCTGGCCCTGGGAGGTAGTTGAAAAAGCTCCCAGATCAGACCCAGTAATCGCAGACTTGTAAACAGCAGTCTGCCTTGTTGCGCCGCTAATTCCTCCAATGGCAAAAACATTTGGGGGAGTGCCTTGTGGAGTGGTTACTCCTGCAGCTCCGGCGCAGGCAGCATATGATTGACCGCAATTATCCACATATCCTCCTGTAGACCCGGGTGATCCGGCAGCCACGGTTACTGTAGCATTATTTGTGTATCCTGAAGTGTAAAGAAAATCAATTCTTCCTCCTCCGCCACCGCCTCCTGCTCCTCCCCCAAAATTATATCCACTCCCATTTCCTCCATTGCCTCCGTTGGCGGAAATATTTGATCCTGTTGCAAAGTTGAGGGTGGGAGCTTGAAGAACTATTCTTCCTCCGCTTCCTCCTCCGGGTCCGTTGTCATACCCTGAATAACCATTGTCTCCGTCTGCTCGAATTATACCTGTTGCTGCAAGAGAAATAGTTCCTGCGCTGACTATTTTAATTCCTCCGCCGCCTATAGCTCCACTACTCCAATTTGTCCATCCTCCGGCGCTACCGGGTTCAAGGAAGGTGTTTGGCTGATCGTATGCTGTCCCTGCTGTTCCTGGCGCACCTCCAACATAGTAACAATATTGGTATCCGGAGCAGTCATGGCCTCGTCCTCCCGCGCCTCCAAAAGCTCCGCCACCAGACCCGCTTCTGGTTACTCCAACGCCCCCTCCACCAGGACCACGATAAGAAGCGATAGAAGAAATTGCAGAATATCCATTTCCATTAAAATCAATTTTGCCGGCAATTGTTACGTTTCCTGTTGCTTTAATAACAGGAACGTGCATAGCAGAAGCAGTTGCGATTCTGCTCCAGCTTCCTGAGAGAGTAGCCCCCAAAGGAACATTTATTGATGTAAAGTTAAAATTTGACTGGGTAGTATAATCAATGAAGGAATCAATATTTTCATAAGCATGTTTTGTTCCTATTACTACTTGATTTCCCGCAGCATTTTTAAAGGTGATTGAGCGGGTACCATTTACATAATATGGCGGAGTAGGCCCTTCAGATCTCGTGTTGTTTGTAATATCATAAATTGCTGATTTGTTTTGCCCGCCTCCCGCATATATTATCTGATTGCCCGAAGCAATTTGATATGAAATGGATCCATAATAGACATTAAATCCAAGATCCGGTCCCGCGCTTATGGTATTATTTGTTACGTCGTAAATTTTGGTTGTAGAAGTGTAATTTCCCATCACAATTACCTGATTTCCTGCTGCATTTGTAAAAGAAAGGGCTCCGTGCCCTGCATTGGCACCAAGATCCGGTCCCGCGCTTACAGTATTATTTGTCCTATCATAAATTTTGGTTGTGGAACTGCCGTTTCCCATAACTATTACCTGGTTTCCCGCAGCGTTTGTAAAAGAAAGGGAACCTGGACCTGCATTTGCCCCAAGATCCGGTCCTGCTGCAGCGGTATTATTAGTGATGTTATAGATAACAGTTTTTGAAGCATTAGCTCCAGGTCCAGCTGCTACAATCACGCGGTTTCCGGCAGCATTAGTAAAAGTATTTGATCCGGTAGAAGGGTCATACAACATTGAAGGACCGACAGATACAGTATCGGTTGTAATATTGTAAATTTGTGAAGTTCCATCCCCCAGGCTTATAACTTGGTTTCCTGCTGCATTTGGAAAATTTGTTACACCATCATAAGTCCACATATATGCCCCACCTGATATCGTATTGTTGGTTCTGTTGTATATTCGACGCCAGGTTCCGCTGCCTGCGAAAATAACCTGATCTCCCGCAGCATTTTGAAAGGAGATAAATTCTGCCGTGTTGTATCCCATATAAGGTCCTACCGAATATCCGCTTATGTAGCATGTTGAAGTTGCCGAGTTCCACGAAAGACCTTTCCCATAACATCCTCCCACTCCCGAGCCCAGGGAAAGGTCAAGTGTTCCGTCTGCGCCATTGCCTCCATCAACAGCTGTAATTGCAGATACTGTTACGAGTCCTGAAGTAGCTGTAGGCAATTGACCCTGGGAAGCAGTAGTTGGAGTTCCTGCATTGCCTGAACCGTCAATTGTTGTTTTTGTAACTGTTGTAAGGTCTGTATTTCCGTCATTTCCTCCCATGGAGTAAACATATTGAGTTCCGCCAACCGAGGCTAATAGACTTGAGCTCTTTTTTGTATTTCCCAAAAGCTGTCCTTGTCCTGCAGATGAAATAGTTGGTATTGCTCCTGCAAGTGCGGCACTTTTCATAGATCCTGTCCCTTCATTTTTGGTTGTGGTTTCAAGAGTAAGAGGGTAGTTATTGTTGTCTGTTGAAGTCCAGCCTGAAATACTGTCAAGCGCATCCACCTGAAGGTTCCCAACGTATGAAGAATAACCGGCAGGAATTGTAGCAAGAGCAGTGTTTCTATAATAAATGTAGTAAGTGTCAGAGTTTCCTGCTGATATATTTGCTTGCAGTTGGAATGAGTATGTTACATTGCTTGAAGTGAAAGATGAGACATTTCTTGCAATTTCCGTGACGTTTCCAGTATTGTCCCAGGCAGTTCTGAAATCATAATATGGGGATCCTGTCTGGGCAGTAGAGTAGACTTGATTGGAAGCCCCTTGCGAAAGAGCAACCGTAATCTGGTAATTCTTTGGCAAAGTAGACCCTGAAGTATTTGTGACAGTAACGCTTCTTCGATAGGTGTAAGCATTTGAATTCATTGTCCAGCCCCCTTCAATTGCCGTACCTACAAGTGTATTTGCCGCATTTGTCAGTTTTATTGCGCCAGCTGATTGAAGACCTGTGCTTGATAGAGTTGCTCCTCCCATGGTAAGAGAGCCGTCATTTGCAATTGAGAAAAGAGAGGTGTCTCCTTGTGTATTTTGAATATCGAATATATTTCCAACAGCTCCTGGAGACGCTCTGAGAGTTAAAGCGGTAGTTCCGGCAGTTGAGGGAACTATTATCTCTGATCCGCTAATTGATGCAACTCCCGCAACATTCAAATTACCTGAAAGAGTTGCTGCTCCTGTTACCCTTACATTTGCTCCAAGATTGGTTTGCCCTGTTGAGCTGAGAGATGTTGCAGTTGCGCTTCCTGTAGTTCCTGAAACTTGGAACTTTGCAGAAGAAGTAGTTGATCCACCGACTGTCAGATCATCTGTTGTGCTTTGAGGTGTTACTACGCCGGAATTTCTCTGCCAGAATCCTGCTTGTGACCCGGTAGTTATTAGGTTTCCTGCAACAT
The DNA here is from genome assembly GCA_021825285.1 of bacterium. Next base: position 6,310 of record JAKAHW010000004.1, on the reverse strand, counting down.
ATAGGTTTTGTCCGTATATATTTGAGAACTGATTGGAGTTTGATCCTAAGTCGTATGTATTGTTTGTTCCTGGAATTATACTTGATCCTAAATTCCCTGAAAGAGTGAAGGTTTGTCCCGTTGGAATTGCTGCCCCGCCATTTAAAGAAGTTGTACCTGTTACCGCGAGTGTTGATCCAAAGGTTACGGCTCCTGTTGTGTTCAAGCTTCCTGAAACATCAAGAGTTGTCGAAGGAGTTTGTGTTCCAATCCCTACCTTATCCGTTATTGTTGAAAGATATACATTTGTTCCTCCGTCTGTCCATCCGCTAGTCCCCCCTGCTGAGAAAGTTATCTTCTTATTTGCCGTATCCGTTGTCAGTGTCATTCCTGTTCCCGCAGCAAGAGTCAGGGTGTCAGTTGAAGAACCTGCAGCAAAAGAATCAGTTCCATCAGAAATTGTTTTGAATGCGTTGGGAGACGAAACAGAACTTGAAATTTTCATTCCGTCAATTGTTATATTTGACCCTGCCTCAAAAGTTAATGCGCCGGTTTTTCCCTGCAAGGATACAACTCCTGAATTTGTTATTGTTGGAGTTTGTCCTGTTCCAACATTAATTCCTGATCCTGCTGTCAGCCCGTAAACAACATTTGATGCTCCTATTGTCTCTGCAGTTATTTTTTTTGCTGCTATTGTCACATCTCCCTTAAAATTGGCAGAGCCTGCCACTTCAAGATCTTTTTTCAAGAATACATTGTCATTAAAGTTAGCAGGAACATTAATTGACAAAAATCCTTTCAAAGCTTGAGTGGTAGAAGCAAGGACCTCACCTTTGTCTCGTGTTTGGGCAGATAAAACTTGTGAACCCCTGTTTTTTGCTAAATATTTCTGGAAAGTTAGAGCAGATACACCGCCAACAGTTACCACGATAAAAGAGAAGAGGGCGATGTGGGACATTACGGAACCACGAAAAGGAGAGAAGAAAAGATGGTTATAGTGGAAGGTCTCAAGCCTTTTTGCCACAACAATTAAACCGATTATCTTCCGCATTTCTCCTGTTTTTTGGAAGAAAGATCGGACTAATTTCAAAAACATCTAAGTTACCTTTGAATGCTCAATTTTGTTTGTTTCCACAAGAAAATAATGTAGTTTTCACAACTTGTTTAACTTTCATTTTATCCAGTATTACCAATATACTATTTAAGTCAGAAAAAAGGGGAAATGTCAAGAGGTTTGACCTACAATTATTTATATATATACAAAATGGGAAAATAGGTGATGCGAAGATTTAGAGAAAGATATGTTACGAAACAAATAGTTATATTTATCTCAAATCGCAAATGGCAAATCTGAATCTTTTTATCGTGGATCTTTGAATTTTGGATTTAAGATGTAATTTTGAGTTTTGAGATTTAACATTTGAGATAAATTTCTCATTGACACAAGTTTTGGAATTTGCATATACTAAAGTATGCGAAGTACTGCCCTGTACGGTTTCTTTTTATTTTTGTTAAGCCTTTTCTTGTGGATTCTGTCTCCTGTTTCAATTTTTGCCCAGAGCCAAAACGATGTTTCTTTAGGTATTGCTAATTACTACCAGATTACAGACAAGGATGTTAAAGACGGAAATATAGTTTCATCCTCCCCTCAAGGTTATTATCTTTCCAAGCTTCCTTATGATCCCACAATGGTGGGAGTGGTTACAACCAATCCTGCTGTTGCGCTGAACCTTGAAAATTCTTCCTCCAAAAGTTATCCGGTTGTGGCAAACGGAAATGTTCAGGTTTTAGTTTCAACAATTAACGGAGACATTAAAAAAGGAGATCCTATTACAACATCAACCATTCCCGGAGTTGGAATGAAAGCGACAAAAACGGGATATGCCTTGGGAATTGCCCTTGATCCTTATTCATCAAAAGACACAAAAGCCTTAGGTAAGATTAATATTTCCATGAATCTTCATTATTCCTTTGCAAAAATTACAAGCGACAATACAAAAGCAAACCTCTTGGATATTGCCAATTTGAGTGTGCTTGCTACATACGAAAGTCCTTTATCCGTTTTTAAATACGTTGTTGCGGCATTTGTTATCATGCTTTCTTTTATTCTTGGGTTTGTTTCCTTCGGGAGAGTGGCCAGGTCCGGAATAGAAGCTTTGGGAAGGAACCCTTTAGCAGGAAGAATGATTCAGTTTGGAATATTTTTGAATGTGCTTATCACTATAGCAATTATAGTGTCAGGCATAGCGATAGCTTACTTTGTCCTTAGATTGTAAAGATATTTGAGGTTGGTTATTGATGATTGATTATTGATAATTTATGATTCAAGGTTCATGATTCAGATGAAATTAAATATAGATATAGAAAGTTACTTGATAACAATTTGGAAATAGTAAATAATAAATAAGCAAAGCTTGCGGTCCTCGTCAAGACTGCGGCCTAAACCAATAATAAAAATATATGGAATTTCTGCCCTTAACAATTATAGCTCCAATTCTCCTAAGCCTTCTTGTGCTTTTATTCGCCTACTTCTTGTCAAAGAAAGAAAAAAGGTTAGCCCAGGAAGAGAAAAGGCTGGACAAGATCTTTTTAAAAGCTCATGATGAAGCTGATCAAAAAGCCGAAGAAATAATCAAAAAAGCAATAGATCGCGCCGAAAAAATAATTCTGGATGCTGAAATTGTAAAAACAGACTTTTTAAACAGAGTTGAAGAGAATTTGGAGAGAGTAGGAGAACAAGGAGTCCGTGAGCTAAAGGTAGATTCAGAGGAATTTGACAAAAAATACAAGGATTTGTTTGAGGGATTAAAACAAGAATATCTAAATCATGCCAATACCACTTTGGAAAGCGTTGGGAAAATTGCAGACGAAGAACTCGAGGATTTCAGAAAAGTTTTAAGGTCTGAAACTGTTGAATCACAAGAGCTTATCAGCAAGAAGATTTCGGAAGAGTTTGACCGAGTCCAAAAAGAAATCGAAGATTACAAAAAGAACCGGGTGGATAATATTGCTCAAGAAATTTCTACACTTGTAAACAAGATCGCAAAAGACGTTTTAGGCAAGAGCCTCACGGCTGAACAGCATGGCGAGATTATCCTTCAAGCTTTGGAAAATGCGAAAAAAGATGGACTTTTTGCAGAATTGCAAATTAAGACGCCAACCGTGAAAACTAACCTATGAAAACCTCAGGATATAAAGATTTTTTACAGGATATTTATTCTTCCGCAGACCTAAACGAGTTGATAGAAAAGCTTGAGCATTTAAGGGCAAGCAGTTTTAAAACTGGAGATTCTTTTGAAAAAAAAGTAATTACAGTTTTTAATGAAAATCAGGGGAAAATCCTTTTGAATATCATGGAGCAGGAAAAAATTTCAGTAAATAACCCCTTAGCCGTAGTTAAATACGTAGAAAATCTTTTAAAGGGTTTAAAAATCATTCCTACTGTTCAAATCCGCCTTGCAATTCTTCCTACCAAGGATATTTTGGAAAAGATTTCGGATTGGTTAATTGAAAATTTGGGAGGGAAATGTGTGATTGATGTGACGGTTGATCCAACGATTTTGGGAGGGGTTATTTTGGAATCAGGAGGATTGTTCCGGGATTATTCTTTGGCGAAGAGAGTGGATGGGGTGCTAGGAGCATAGATTATTGATGATTTACGGTGACAAACAAATAGTTTCATAAATAATAATTCATAAACAATAAATAGACATATGAAGAAAATATCTGAGAAATACGAGGAAGGACTCCAAAAAACAGGAGAGTTTGGGATAGTGGAACAGGTCCAATATCCTATTATTTCTGTTGCAGGTCTTCCAGGCGTCGAGCTCCACGAGATTTTGGAGTACGAGACAGGAGAAATGGGGGAAGCTTTTATCCTCCAAAATGATTATGTCCAATCGTTGATTTATTCTCCCAAGGCGGTAAAGGTCGGAACAAAAGTAACAAGAACAGGCCGGTCTCTTTCAATTGGGGTAGGGGATGTGCTTTTAGGACATATAATTGGACCTTTAGGATGGAAGTTTTCAAATAAAGATGATTATAAAAAACCTGAAACAATACGTGAGATTAATTCAGGAGCTCCTGGACTTGAGACCCGCTCTAAAATTAAGACTCCATTTTTCACCGGTGTTTCGGTTGTTGATATGATGATTCCTTTGGGACGCGGGCAGAAAGAGCTTATTATCGGTGACAGAAAAACAGGAAAAACCTCATTTCTCTTTACAGCAATTAAAAACCAGATTTCTCAAGGAACGGTTGTTGTTTATGCTGCAATTGGAAGGAAGAAAAGCGATATTAAACATATACAAGAGTTTTTTGAAGCAGAAAAACTAAAAGATTTTGTTATTGTTGCGACAACTTCTCACGACTCACCTAGCTTGATATATTTGACTCCTTATACAGCGATGACAGTGGCAGAATACTTCAGGGATCAAGGAAGGGATGTTCTAATTGTTTTTGATGACCTTTCGACTCATGCAAAATATTACCGGGAAGTTTCTCTTCTTGCAAAAAGATTTCCGGGTCGTGATTCATATCCGGGAGATATTTTCCATGCCCATGCAAAGCTTTTGGAAAGAGCGGGCAATTTTAAACATCCGAATGACCCAACCAAAGATGTCTCGATTACAGCGCTGCCAATTGTAGAAATAGTTGAAGGAGATCTTACAGGTTACATCGCTACAAATCTTATGGGTATAACGGACGGTCACATTTTCTTTGACAGCAATATCTATTATCAGGGAATGAGACCTGCTGTTAACACCTCCCTTTCTGTTACAAGGGTTGGAAGGCAGGCTCATACAACTTTGGCAAGAAGCGTAAACCATGAACTTACTTCCTTTTTGGCGCTTTATGAAAAGATGCAGGAGTTTTCCCATTTTGGAGCAGAACTTACCGATAACGTTAAGCAGATTTTACGAACAGGAGATGTTATTTATGATTTTTTTGAACAAGGATACAATGAGATTCTTCCCTCTGAGGTCCAAATGACCCTTTTTACTCTTATCTGGCTAAGGCTTTTAGATGATGAATCTCTTAAAAATTTGCCTGAGATGAAAAAGAAGTTGTACGAAGCGTTTAAAGCTGGACGAGAAAAGGCTTTGTTTGAAGACCTTATGAAGTCAGCCACATTAAATGAAATGCTTGGAAAAGTACAGCAGAATAGAGAGAAATTACTCGGGCTATTAGGAGGAAAGCAGGAAAAAAGTTAGACGTGAAGCATGTATTATGTATCAAGTATTAAGGACTATGATTCAGGATTCAGGATACAAGATTCATGATTCAAGTTTTAGAAATTAAAGCTTTTCCTTGGAAAAGTAGGATTTAGGGTTTAGAATTTAAAAATTTTATGGCAAATTCAAAGATAAAAAACGAAATTGAGTTGGTTGGAACATTTAAGAAGCTCGCGATGGCATATCAGGAAATTGCCGTTATTAAAATGCAAAGGGTAAGAGACAAGGTTCTTTCAACCCGTGAATTCCTGGAAAGACTTTCTTTTGTTTTCTTAGATGTTAAGAAAAGCTACAAAAAAGAGATTAACAGGCTTTTGAAAGAGAAAAAGGGAGGAAAATTTGTTACAAAATATCCCACCAATGGAAAAACAGCGAAGGTTTTTTTGGCATCAAACACCAAAATGTACGGAGATATTATTAATCGACTTTTCACATTCTATACAGAAAATATCGATAAAGAACAGTCTGATATAGTTGTAATTGGGAAATTAGGGAAAGAATTGTTTGAAAGAAAATATCACGGACGCGAGTATACTTACTTTGATCTTCCCGACACAAACGTTGTTCTTTCAGATCTTCAAAAAATTGCCATATTTCTGGTAAATTATGATGTAGTAGAAGTTTTTTACGGAAAATTTGAAAATGTTGCAAAGCAAAATCCAACAGTTTTCAAGATTACAGGCGAGGAAGAGCTAAGCGCTGAAGAAGAGGAGGAGGAAGTAGGGAAGGTAGGTTTTTTCTTTGAACCTTCCCTTGATACAATTCTTACTTTTTTCCAGGATCAGGTCTTTTCTTCCTTGTTTAATCAGTCAGTTAGCGAAGGGGAACTCGCTCGTTTTGCTTCAAGAATTATGGCAATGGAAGAAGCGCTTACCAATATAGAAAAAACCGAAGGTTTGCTTAAGCATCAGGAAAGACGAACTAAAAAACTGGTTTTGAACAATAAGCAGCTGGAGAGGTTAGCCAGCTATACTTTATGGAGATAATGAAAAATTCTAAGCACGAAATTCTAAATTCTAAACAAATCACAAATTCTAATGTTTAAAATTTTGGGGTTTCAAAATTGTTTAGGATTTAGATATTAGGATTTAGGATTT
>JAKAHW010000101.1 GCA_021825285.1 bacterium | reverse complement strand
ATTTTTTCTTTTTTGCTTTAGCCAGAATGTCCGTTGTTATCATCGCGCCCTCCGACCTTAAAGGCATGATCTTTTCAAGCGCTTCCTTCTTAAACATTTTAAAACCGCAGTCTATATCTTGAAAATAGAATCTGAAAAAAATAAAATCCCAAAGTTTTAACATATTCATTAGAACATGCCTTACCGGGCTGTCTTTTCTAATCTTTCTAAAACCGATTACCATATCTGCCTCATTAATTTTTTCAATAAATTTAGAAATTTCTGAAATATCAAATTGTCCATCTCCGTCGGTAAAAGCAACATATTTAAATTTTGCGTTTAAAAAACCTTCTTTTAAAGCAGCTCCATAGCCTCGGTTTGGCATATGGGAAACTAATTTTAAATTTTTGTTTTGTTTTTCTAATTCTTGGGCTTTTATCAATGTTTTGTCGCTTGACCCATCATCAATCATTATTATCTCCCATTTTGAAGCAACCGAATCTAATATTGGAATCGCAGACAGCACTACTTTTTCTATATTTTTTTCCTCATTCCAGAAAGGAAAAAACAATGAAAGTTCAGGAAATTTTTTCATTTTTTTTAGAATATATGATTATACCAACAACAACAGCACCTAATCCAGTAAGTGAGAGAAAGTTAGCCAGCTGTTGTATGGGGGTTGAAAAATATTTCAAAACCAAAAGGTTGTCCCCTTTTTCCAATGGAAAATAAAGCCCATCATTCCTAACTTCAAAACTTTCTTTTCTACCGTTAACATAAAGCTGCCACCCCGGAAAATACGCCTTATTTGCTCGAACCAGAGAATTTGATGATAAATTTATTTCTGTTTTTAAATAATTAGTCTTTTCTGTTAAATTCCTAACTAAGCCAACTCCTTTTATAACATCAAAAGTGCTGCTTCTTACTTCTTTTTCAAATTTAGGTTTTTTAAAATTCTGGGGTAAATATTCATCGGAAATTTTTGAAACCGTCCATTTCAAATATTTTGAATCATTGTAGTTCGTATATTCATACCCGTTGGGATTGAAGAGTTTTAGGTTATTCAATAAAGTTAATGTAATAACAAAAACTAAAATTAGATACGAATATTTTTGTTTTAAATTAATAAGAAAACTTACCAAATATCCAACTATCAAGCCTAAGAACAAACCCGAAAAGATTAAGAATCTCCAAGGGTATTGAAGAAAATCCATATAGGGTAATTTCCAGATAAATCCGGAGTAGCTTGTAGTCATAAAAATAGAAAATAGGAATAGTAAAAAAGCAAAAAATACGAAAAAATGTTTTTTCTTTGAAAAGAAAAACAAGAGAAATGAAACTCCTGCCAAAATTATATTTACTTTACCAAGACGAAAGCTTATTCCGTCAAGACACCCCTTTGCCGATCCGCCAAACCCCCAAGGGCTATCCCATAATTGTATTGGACAAACAAAATGATCGGAGTAAGCTGCGCCCCCACCTACCTGCGAAAAGACATTTGTGTATTTCATTTCAAAAATTGCCGGTACTGTATAAAAAGCCGACAAAAGAAAAACCAGTATTAAAACTAAAAAATTAATTGAAATAAAAAGTTTTTTATTTTTTGATAGAAAAAATTGAGCAACAAGAAAAGGAATTATAAAAAACAACGACATAAAAGCCGAAAGATTGTGTGAAAGAATAACAAAAGTAAAAGAAAAAACAGTAAACATACCCCATGGAAAAATTATTGCAATTTTATCTTTTTCGACCTTTTGAAAAATCTTAACAAACCCCAAGAAGACTAAAGGAAGAAATGCATATGCGAAGGCTTCTCCTAAATCCCCTCGAACAAAAATGTCTAGTGCATGGTAGGGAAAATAAAGATAAATTATGGATGATGCCAATCCTGCTTCTTTTCCAAAAACTTCTTTTGCAAGAAAAAACATGCTAAGACCTGCCAGAAGCGTAGCAAAAATAAAGGCAATATTAGTAGAAAGCAAAGGCCCAAAGCCTATCAGGCTCAAAATACCCCCTATATAATAAGGTAGGGGAGCATAAAAGTTAAAAATCGGGTATCCGAAGCCATATCCTAAATCGGGAACAAAACGCACAGGGAACATCCCGTCACTCAAACTTTTTGCCATTTCCAGTACTCTTGCCACCTGCGTATTGTCATGAACCAATATAAAGCCGGAATGGAAAAACGGTAGCATAGCAAAGAAACCTAACAATAAATAAAGAAAAACTAAATAATTTTTGGTTTTTTTCATAGAAATAAAATTAATTATTAGATTTTTTCCATAAGCCAAAACTAACTATTAATACAGCTGCTAAACTCAAAACAGTTATCAAGTCTGAGAAAAGCCTTAACGGAGTTTCCGCAAATTTCAAGAAAACTTTACTCTCACCCTTTTCCAAACCTAATTCAATAACTCCTTTATTATTATTGTAATTTATTTGGGCAACTTTTCCATTAACTGTTGCTTTCCATCCGAGATAATAAACGGTATTAACTCTTACAATTCCATTTTCCTCCATTTTTGAGACAAAATTTATGTAACTTTCTTTAAACAGAACATTATCGATTTTACCTTTACCTTTTACAACTTCTACTTTGGTTTTATAATGCTCTTTTGGTTTTTCTATCACCCACTTTGGCATATACTCATCTTGAACTGTCGTGGTCGCTTCGTTTGTAGTGTACAAAGATTCATCTTTGTTAAAAAAACTGGCGGGAGTTAAATATGAGAAAGCGGAGGCAAACAATAAAACAACTAAAATTGACGAAACTAGAAACTTTTGTTTGTTTATATTATCAATAAGATTGGCTGCCAAAAAACTAACCGCGAGCATTCCTAACGATAAAATCCTAAAAGGAAATTGGACAAAAGACGTGGGAACTGCTTTCCAAAACAAAGAAGAAAGAACCGAGGAAAAGATAATTGAAATTAATAAAACTAAGATAAACAAAAAGGAAACAGTTTTTTGCTTTTTAAATCGGACTAAAGACAAGATTAAAACTACAAATGTCGAAATCCCTATCAGAAAAATAGAAGAAAAATATTTGGCAGGGTCGGAAATTTCTGTTTTAGAAAAAGCTGTGTAAGAAAGTTCAAGAACTGCCGGGATTATAAAAAAAGAGGAAAGAAAAATTCCTAAAACGACAGATAACAATAATTTTAAAAAGCTTATGTTTTTTCTAATAAAGACATAAGCAAAAATCAGTGGGAGGAAAAATAGAGCAAGCGTATTATGGGAAAGTATTAGAAAGCTTATTCCCAGTGTAGGAAAGAGGAAACTTTTTCTTTCATATTGCCAAAGGATAAAAGGAGCTATAGCAAGAGCCAATACTTCCCCTACAGAGCCTCGCGCATAAACATCATACAAATGATATGGCGTATATAGGTAAAAAAGGGCTCCTACAAAAGATGCTTGCTTACTAAATAATTTTCTCAACCATAGATATGAAAAGACAAACGAACTTACTAAAGAGGCTCCAAAAATAATTTTTATTGTGTTAACAAATGAAAACCCTAAAATGTGTACAGGAATAGATAAATACAAAAATCCGGGATATAGAAAATTTGGGACAGGATATCCGTAGCCAAAATTCAAACGGGAGAGGAACCTTACCGGAAATTGTCCTTCACGAAAAGCCTGAAAAAATGCAGAAGAACGGATGATCATCCACTCGCCATCGTCAGTTTGAAAAAATCCGGAATGGAATAACCAAAAAACAGAAGGTAATAACAAAACCAGGATAAAAAGAAACACCCAAATTTTTTTCATTTTTTAATTTTAACAAAACTTAGCATAACTAATAAAAACAAACTTAATGCCGAAACGACTAATCCTATTTTAAAAGAAATTGGCTCATATTTAAATTCAACGGTATGCTCTCCTTTCGGAAAATAGACTGCCCTAAATGCATAATCAGCCGTATAGATTTTAGTTCTTTTTCCATCAATATATGCATTCCACTCAGGATAATATGTATCCGAAAGAAAAAGTGCGGTATCTTTTAACGAATTATTTTTAAATTTTATTTCATTCTCGTTATAAGTTATGGGTTTTATCGCTAGACTATAAGAGGAGGGTTCAAAAGGAAAATTTTGGTTGACCAAAATTTCTTCTGACGGGTTAAATCCTGGACTAAAAAAATGC
>JAKAHW010000100.1 GCA_021825285.1 bacterium | reverse complement strand
CTGATTGTATTTTTGATCCACACTTTTTTTCCTGTCTTTCTTATAAATTTTTAACTTCAAAAGATCCGGTTTATAGCTTCTGGCAATCTGCAAATGTTAACTATAACAACTTTTGGCAGGTCCCGGCTTTTATCCGAGTAATTGCTTTTTTTGGAAGCTTATGGCGGGCATCTTTGCTGGTTCAAGGGCTAAGACTCATACCTAATTCGACATATACACTTTCCTTTAAATTACTGAAAGAGATTGGTTATTGGGATACGGATGTTGTTCCTGAGGATTACCGAATTTATTTTAAAGCTTTTTTTCTCTCCGGTGGAAAAGTTAATGTCGAGCCAATTTTTCTTAAAACTTCTATGGATTCTCCAAAATCACAAACATACTTCAGTAGTCTTATGAACAAATATCATCAGGAAAGGCGTTGGTCTTGGGGAATATCGGATGACGCAGTATATCTTCGATGGTGGCTAACTGTCAGAAGCGCCCCATTCTTTAAGAAAACATATCTTGTTGGGAATGTTTTACTTGACCATATTCTCTGGCCGGTTAACTGGTATATTATTACGATTTCCACTAACTTAATAGTTCTTTTGAATCCGGTTTTTTCAAGAACAAGTCTTGGATATAATCTTCCCCGTCTCTCAGGTTTTATTTTAACTCTTTGTCTTTTTGCCCTTTTTGTTCTAATTTATGTTGACTTTGACATGAGAGCAAGAAAGTATTCCCATGCCTCAAAATTTAGACAATTTCTCTTCCCTTTAGAATTCGTGCTGATGCCAATAACAGGATTTTTCCTTTCTTCTTTACCCGCACTAATATCTCACATACAGCTAATAATAGGAAAACGTTTAGAATATAAGGTTACTGAGAAATCGTAACCTTTTGTTCCAATAAAGTTACTGAAAAATCTTAACTATAAAAAAGGTTCCATTTTTGATATCCTTAAATGGTGGATAAAATAATTTCTTCTATCAAGCAGAAGCTTTCTATTGTTGATGCATGGTTTCTGCTGTTGATTGTTTTTTGTTTCTCCCTTCTGAAAATTCCTTCTTTGGTTGAACCATATTGGTACGGAGATGAAGGAATTTATGAAGTTATAGGGATGGCGGTAAGAAGCGGAAGAGTTTTATATCAAGGAATTTGGGACAACAAACCTCCCTTACTATATCTTATATATGCTTTGTTTAATGGGGATCAATTTTCTGTGCGGTTTTCATCTCTTCTGTTTGGGGTCGCAGCAGTTATTGCATTTTTCTTTCTAGCAAAAAAGCTTTTTTCAAATAATAGAAGTGTTTACTTATCAACAATTATCTACGGTCTTCTTTTTGGCTTACCTATATTAGAAGGAAATATCGCAAACGCCGAAAACTTCATGCATTTTCCTATAATTTTGGGTTTTTACATAATTCTTTCTTCTTACCAAAAGAAAAACCTAATACCCTTTTTCATTTCAGGAGTATTGCTTTCCCTTGCCTTCCTCACAAAAATAGTCGCAGTTTTTGATTTTGGCGCGCTTTTTCTCACCATTTTAATTCTAAAATTTTATGAAGGATCTCTTCTGCGTATTAATTACAGAAAAATCTTTACAGGATTTACTCAAGAAGTCTTTTTCTCATTAGGATTTGCTCTTCCGATACTTTTATCAATAATCTATTATTTCACAAAAGGAGCGCTTTCTGATTATTTCAGAGCTGCTTTTTTCCAAAATGTAGGCTATGTAGGATCGGGAAATTATTTTCTTTTTCCTATGGGGTGGTTAGTTATTAAGCTTTTATTGTTAGGATTATCCATCTTATTAATTTTAAAGTTTAGAAAAAAAATCGGAGTTAATGGGGTATTGATTTTCTTATGGCTTTTCTTCTCAATTTTTAATGCTTTGTTTTCTGCAAAACCTTGGACGCATTATCTTTTAGTAATGGTTCCGTCGTTTTCCCTCCTGTTGGGTTTATTGATTGATAGCAAAAAAATTTTAAAAATTACAATTCCAATCTTTTTAATCACTTTTTACGTGGTTTTGTCGAACTTTAAATTTTATGGAAAGAATTTAGCTTATTACAGTAACTATTTTCAATTTGTTTTTGGCAATAAATCTGTGGACGATTATCAATCGTTTTTTGATAGGATAACTCCTCGGGACTATTCGTTAGCAAAGTTCATATTAATGAACACAAAACCTTCCGACAGTATTTTTCTTTGGAGTGATAGCGGTCAAATATACGCCCTAACAGGAAAGCTCCCTCCGGGAAGATACATAGTGGCGTATCACGTCACTTTTTTTAAGAATGCAATCGAGGAAACGAAAAAGGATCTGGCAAGAGTTCAGCCAAAATTTATAATACAAACCAAAGAAACCCCAGAAATAAACAATTATCTTGCATCTTATTCTTTAAGGTATAAAATACAAGGGGCAAGAATTTATGAAAGAAAACTTTAAAGATCTCCTTTCGGATAGCACTATAAAAATTTCCTTATTCGTATCTTTCGGGTTGATAATTTTTCAATCCCTGGTTATTTTTATTTTTTATCCAAAGTTTCCTCCTCTCATTCCAATATTTAATAGTCAACCCTGGGGAGAAAATAGGCTTTTTTATTCAAGAGGAATATTTTTATTGCCAGTGGTCCTTCTGTTTTTTCTTTTTTTGAATACTTATATAAGTGCATCAACTTACAAAAAAAATACGTTGCTTGCCAGAATTTTATCCGTTAATTCCTTAATTTTTATAGTTTTAGGTTTCCTTGCATATTTACAAATAATTCTTTTAGTTTTTTAAAATGGCTTTATTACTACTAGCCCCTTTTTTAACAGCTTTTGTAATTTGTTTTTTGTTGACGCCTTTAGCAATTAAATTTGCGAAAAAATTCGGGCTTATGGATGACCCAAAGACCCATAAGCATCCTGCAATTGTTCATAAAAATCCAGTTCCCCGAGCAGGCGGGCTTCCTATATTTTTTGCGATTGCTTTGGCTGTTATTTTTTTTCTGCCAATTGACAGAACTTTTATTTCCATAATAATTGGTGGAGCTTTTGTAGTAATTGTCGGACTTTTGGATGATAAATATGACTTATCTCCATATTTGAGGTTTGGTGCAAACTTTATTTCTGCTGCAATTGTGATTTTTGGAGGAATTGCAATTCCGTTTATAACAAATCCATTAGGAGGAATTCTTCATTTCACCAATTTACAATTTCCATTGTTTGGAAGTATACCTATCTCAAGCATAATTGCAGTTATATGGATTGTATGGGTGATGAACATGTTGAATTGGAGTAAGGGGGTAGACGGACAAATGCCCGGTATTGCTGCCGTTTCCTCAATTATCATTGGGATTGCATCCCTTCGTTTTCCTGTTTTGACGGATTTAAATATTCACGCATCCCAGCTTTCCTTTATTATTGCAGGGGCATCGGTTGGTTTTCTTTTTTACAATTTTTATCCTGCAAAAATTTTTCCGGGCTATAGCGCTACGATTTTAGGATTTTCTATCGGAATTTTATCCATTCTTTCAGGAGTAAAACTTGCTACTGCAATATTGGTAATGGGAGTACCGACAGCTGATGCAATTTTTACAATAATTAGAAGAATTTTGTCAAAAAAATCTCCATTTTGGCATGATAAAGGACATCTCCACCATTTGCTTTTGAATCTTGGTTTCGGGCATCGAGCAATCGCTCTTTTTTACTGGTTAATGTCAATGCTTTTAGGTGTTTTTGCCCTAAACCTTTCCAGTAAGGGAAAGCTTTTTGCTATAATCTTATTGGTTGTTGTGGTAGGTGCAATTATTTTCGGTCTTAAGTTTATTGATAAAAAAGTAGGAGAAGGTGCCTAATATGTTGAAAAATGCTTATTACATTCTGAAATTACTTCGTCCTAGGCAATGGATAAAGAACTTTGCTCTTTTTGCTGCTATAACTTTTGGTGGACAACTTTTTAACCCAAGTGCATTTATAGACGTTTCGCTTGGATTTATTGCTTTTTGTTTTTTATCTTCTTCTACTTATATTATCAACGATATTCTTGATTATAAAAAAGATCAACTTCATCCTTTCAAAAAGGCAAGACCTATTGCTTCCGGAAAAATTTCCATGCCCCAAGCAGTATTAATTTTCTTAATTAGTATTGGGGTTGCA
>JAKAHW010000099.1 GCA_021825285.1 bacterium | reverse complement strand
AAGCGTATAAAGGAATTGATAGATTTGATTTAAAACAAAAATTTTATCCATGGTTTTTTACCATTGTTAAAAACGAAATAAATGAATTTTTCAGAAAGAAAAAAACTCATTCGAAGCTGGATGAAGAAATGGCAGAAGATGTAAGGGAAGAGGGTTTTGGTTTTGAATATTTAATAAAAGATTTAAAACCCGACTACAAACAGGTGCTACAATTATATTTTGAAGAAGGTTATTCGTACCAGGAAATTGCAGAAAAAATCGAAAAACCGATAAATACTGTTAAAACATTAATAAGAAGAGCAAAAGATGCCGTACGGCAAAAAATAAAAATTTAAATATGGAATTAGAAAATAAAATTTTAAAACGAATCTACAATTTTGAAAAAAGAAGGACAATTTGGGATATTTTAAAATATTTCTTCCTGGTTTTGATTGGATCTTCAGTTGTGGTATATCTGGTTTATAAAATTCTTTTAATTTATTATGAGCAGCAAACCCTTGACCTCCTGGAGCTGTTTAGGGAAGATTTTGAAACAATACGGGAAAACATTTCAGATGTAATCTCTACTTTTTATCGCGAGGCACCGCTCGAGTTATTTGGGTTGCTAATATTGTTTACGTTATTTCTTGTTTTTGTGCTGCTTTTAACAATAAAAAATATGGATAAAATTAAAAGGCGGATTAAAGCTCTAACCTCAAAAAGATCGCAATAACTGTTTATCTAGGGGCGAATGAAACAATTTAAATGGTTTTCCCGTATATATTAGTATGAAGAAGAACTTTCTCTTAGTTCCTTTTGTAATTATAATTTTGGTATTACTAGGAATAGGTTTGTTTGATTTGAATAAGACAAAATCCCAAACTAGCTCTTCAGGCAGGGAGATAACCGATTCACAAAACGGGCAAACGATTGAATCCCCATCCTCAATTAAAAATATTTCTCAAATAACTCTTGAGATTACTTCTCCAAAAAATAACTCAACGGTCAAAAATGGAACCGTAACAGTTTCAGGCAAAACCTTGTCAAATGCCGACGTTTTTGTAAATGATAAAGAATTAAAAGCGGATGCATTCGGAAATTTTTCAACTTCGGTACAGCTCGACGAAGGACAGAATACTATTGTGGTAGCAGCAAATGACCCACAAGGAAATATTTCTGAAAGGGAAATCAATGTAACCTTTGACCCGAATACTCCTTGAAACAATTCAAGCAAATCCTTCGTATATATTATTATAAGCAAAAAAAATGAAAACGAAATTTGACAAACATTTGAAAGGGGGTGAATTTAAATTGAAAAATTTAAGTAAATTAACCTATCCGCTTCTTTTCTTGGCTTTTATTCAAGCAAACGTAGCTCCTGCAATGGCAGTAAGCCCAAGAGCAGAGATTAAGCAAGAAATTGGAGAAGATAGACGAGAGCTTAAGCAGGAAATAAAGCAAGAAAAAGAGGATAAGAAAGAAATTAGAACTCAAGCTAAAGCAGGAAGAAAATTTCCGGCTTCAATAATTGACGGACAAGTGACTTTTGTTAGCGGTTCTGCACTAACTGTGACCAAGAGCGGAAAAACCTTTACCGTAAATACGGATTCAAATACAAAGTTCAGACGTCATTTCTGGGGCAATGGTTCGCTTTCCGACATTTCGGTAAATGATAAAGTCAACGTTTGGGGAAGCTTTACCGATGATGCAAAAACAACAATCCAGGCAACAATGATCCGCGACCTCTCCGTCATGAAGAGGAAGGGAGCATTTTTTGGAACTGTTAAAAGCGTAAGCACGAGTGGTTTTGTAATAACAACTCTTAATAGAGGTGACCAAACCGTAACGGTTTCCGGAACTACGAAATTCGTTAACAGAAAAGAACAAACAATTTCTCTTTCCGACATAAAGACCGAGGATAAAATCCGGGTTAAAGGAATGTGGGATAAAGTAAATAACACAATCACTGAGGTAACTCAAATTAAAGATTTCACACTCCCAACGAAATAATTTTTTGCTAGCGATAGGCGCGGCAGAATTAAAAGCTTTTTGTTCCACAAAAAGTGAAACCAGGAAAAAGCGGTTCTTGTGAGCCGCTTTTTTCGTGGATTGTTTATTTGGCTGTTTCAATTTAAAATATGCCTATGGACGCAAAAGAACAAATAAAAAAAACCTTAATAGAGATAATCAATGACATAGCTCCTTTTAAAGTGGAGCCTGTTTTGGAGACGCCTTCTAATCCTGAAAACGGGGATTATTCTTCAAACTTTGCAATGCAAGCTCTCAAGCAAATAAAAACAAATATAAAAGGGATGTATTCACGTCAAACACCCTTGAGAGTGGGTGGCACGAACCCCATGGGTGTAGCAGAATACATCAAACAACAATATCTAAAAACGAATGACAAAAACATAAAAGACATTCAGGTTGCTAAGCCAGGTTTTCTTAATTTTTACTTGTCAGATAAATATTTGTTCCAAAATTTAGAAAAGGTTAATTCCGAAAAAGACGAATATGGGAAGGGGAATTTGTTTGAAAACAGAAAAGTAATGGTGGAATTTACCGACCCCAATCCACTAAAGGAATTTCATATAGGACATCTTTATAGTAATACTGTTGGTGAAAGTCTCGCGCGCCTTTTTGAATACCAGAAAGCAGATGTTTGGAGAGTTTGTTATCAGGGAGATGTGGGTCTTCATGTGGCAAAAGCGTTGTTTGGAATTTTAAAGAGAAAGGAAGAGTTTGAAAAGTTAGAGAACGAGCCACTTTCAGTCCGTTCGAAATTTTTAGGGGAAACATATGCAGTCGGAGCACGTGCCTATGAAGCAGATGAGACTGCCAAGAAAGAAATAGAAAGCTTAAACAAAAAGGTTTACGAAAAAAATTCCGAGATTTATCCAATTTATGAAAAGGCGAAAAAATGGAGCTTGGAATACTTTGACGATATCTACAAGAAGCTTGGAACCGAATTCAAGCGCCTATATTTTGAGTCAGAAGCAGGAGAAAAGGGTTTGGAGATTGTTAAGAAACACATAGGAGACATATTTATCGAGGATCAAGATTCGGTTATTTTCACAAAAGAGAAATCAGGGCTTCATACTCGGGTTTTCATAAATTCTCAGGGCCTTCCAACTTATGAAGCAAAGGAGCTAGGTTTGGCGCCTACAAAATATCAAGATTTTCCTTATGATTTGTCGGTAATTGTTACAGGAAACGAGATAAACGAATACTTTAAAGTTCTGCTAAAAGCTCTATCAATGATTGAGCCTGAATTGGCCGAAAAAACAAAGCATATTTCTCACGGGATGGTTCGCTTGCCCTCCGGAAAAATGTCATCAAGAACTGGCGATGTCGTCACGGGAGAATGGCTTTTGAATGAAACGGAAAGAAAGATAAAGGAAGCTTATGGGCAAATGAGTGGAGAAGCACTTACAAAAATTGCAGTTTCCGCAATTAAGTATGCGTTGCTTAAGTCAAATATAGGAGGAGACGTAACATTTTCTTTTGAGGAATCAATAAATCTGAATGGGAATTCCGGTCCATATATTCAATATACATACGTCAGGACGCAAAGTGTGTTGAGTAAAGCTGCGGAGAAGGGTTTGGAAATTGGTAAATCCGGTCCAAACACGGAAGAGGAAGCTGTTCTAAGAAGTTTAACGAAATTCAAAGAAGTGGCTTTAAGCGCGGGAAAAACTTATTCGCCAAATTTGGTAGCAAATTACCTTTTTGACCTTTCACAAAGGTATAATCTTTTTTACCAAAAACACAAAATTATAGGAAGCCAAAATCAGGACTTTCGTTTAAGCCTCACTCAAGCAGTAGGTCAAATCCTCAAAACCGGCCTCCATCTTCTCGGAATTGAAACTGTTGAGGAAATGTAATTATTACTTTTTTTTTAATTCTCTTACACAATTTTGTATTGAAAGGCAACAATTGCTGTGAGATAATGATTGAATCTTCTAATTACGATAAGACAAATTTAAAAATTTCTCTTTCTGTTAGATAAGACAAATTTAAAAATTTCTCTTTCTGTTAGATAAGACAAAATGAATTATAACCACCTGAAGCTTAAAAACGGAATGAATGTCGTAATCATTCCAATAAAAGAGGTAGAAAGCGCTACAACTATGGTTATGGTAGGCGCAGGTTCCCGCTACGA
>JAKAHW010000098.1 GCA_021825285.1 bacterium | reverse complement strand
GAGGTAATTCCGGAAAATTTTAGATCCAAAATTTACGGGTTACTGTTTGCTTTTATTGGAGTTTTTTCTTTAATTCCAATTATTGTTGCGGGTGGAGTGGCGGATATTTTTGGAGTAGGAACAGTTTTAGTTACAATAGGAATTTTTATAATAGTGATGGGCATTTTAAAAAAGAAATCTTTTAATTCCCTGATTTTATATTTAATCTTCAGGAGAAAATAATGACAGTTGCTCTTTTTTTACTGGCGGTTTTTTTGTCTTTTTTTAT
This sequence comes from bacterium, assembly GCA_021825285.1. Next base: position 3,893 of record JAKAHW010000098.1, on the reverse strand, counting down.
TTTATATTTACTTTCGAAGCACGACTTTGTATTACTTCGCAAAAATATTTCCTTAGCTCAGATTTTTGACCTTGCTTTTATGACTGTTCCCTTTGCCTTTATTTTTGGAAGAATTTTATTCGTTTTCGATTATTCACAATTCAGCCTTTTCCATTTAATAAAATTTTTTCATTTTTTTAGATTTCCCGGCATTTCATTTTTAGGTTCGTATCTTGGAGGAGTGCTTGCGCTATACTTTTTGTTTAGAAAGAAAAAAGCTCTTTCAAGGACTTATGATATTTTTACTCTTTCCTTTTTTCCATTGTTCGTTTTTAATATTTTGGCCAGAAAATATCCCGGCAATCTTTTTGTTTTAGCTCTAATATTGTTTTTTTTGGTAGTCGGATTATTTGTTTTTTTTATAAAAAGCCACAATAGCTACAAGCTTCGTGATGGGATGATTTCTTTCCTTTTTTTGTCAATTCTGTCGTTTGATAATTTTGTTTTTCAATTTCTGGACCCAAAAAGAATGACGATTTATTCTCTTTCAATTTCCCAATTCTTAAGTATTTTGATTTTTTTATTTTCGATAACTTCCATTTTATTAAACAGAGACAAAAATTAAAATGCAATTTCAACCAGAAATTATTTTCGAAGATGACGAATTAATAGTCCTGAATAAGCCGGCGGGAATGGTTGTTAATAGGGCAGACACGGTTAAGGATGCCCAAACTCTTCAAGACTGGATTGAAGAAAAGTTCAATGTTCAAGGCGCAAAGGAAAAAGATACTCAAAATCTTATTGTAGACGGGTATAGCAAGACTGAAGAATTTTATAACCGTTCCGGAATAGTCCATAGATTGGACAAGGAAACGTCAGGGGCGATTCTGGTAGCCAAAAATGTTCCAAGTTTTATTAACTTACAAAAGCAATTTAAAACAAGCGAGGTAAAAAAAGTTTATCTTGCATTGCTTCATGGCAATCTTGTCCCTTCCGAAGGGGAAATTAATGCCCCAATTGGAAGACTTCCATGGAACAGGAAAAGATTTGGCGTTATACCTTCGGGGAGAGAAGCCAGGACTTTATATAAGGTTTTGTCAGTAAAAAAAAGTGTAGAAAAAAATGAAGATTTAAGTTTTGTAGAAGTATATCCTCAAACAGGCAGGACGCACCAAATTAGAGTTCATTTTCAATATTTAAATCATCCAATTTTTGGTGACGAATTGTATGCGGGGAGAAAAATAGCTCGAGATGATAGGAAAATCCTTACAAGACATTTTTTGCACGCCGCAAAAATTTCCTTTAACCATCCTGCCAGTGGTTTAAGAATGAATCTTGAAGCAGAGCTCTCAAAAGAATTGAAGGACTTCTTGGCGAAACTCGGTTGATTTTATTGTCGCACTTCTTTAAACTTAAAGTTAATGCCATCAACGTTTTTTAGTGAAATCGTTTTTATTATTACTGCGGCTTTTGTAGGAGGGTTTTTAGCAAGAACAATAAAGTTTCCTCCGGTAATAGGTTACATAACAAGCGGTATTTTATTCGGGATTATTGGGAAAAACTTTTTTGATTCTTATTCTTCATTAATTTTTTTCTCACAAATTGGGGTATCGCTTCTTCTTTTTACATTGGGTTTTGAAATTTCGCTTGATACTTTAAGAAAAGTTAACAAGAAGATAATTTTAGCCGGCGTCTTGCAAGTATTGGTTACTTCCTTATGTTTTTTCCCGTTGTTGTTAATGTTCCATACGAGAATTGAAGTGGCGCTTCTTTTCTCTATGCTTTTTTCCCTTTCATCGACTGCTGTAATTGTTAAACTTTTGGAAGAAAAAGGTTTATTAAATAATTTTCCGGGGAACAACATCTTTATTTTTTTACTTCTTCAAGACTTACTAATAGTTCCAATTATCTTTTTACTTCCTATTCTTTTTGCAAAAACTTTTACTATCGCATTAATTCCTGCTTTTTTCTTTGCAGCTCTTAAACCCTTAATTTTATTCGTTGTCATTCTTTGGTTGGGGAAGCTATTTCTCAACAAGATTTTAAATGTTTTATACAGATATCCTTCGCATGAACTAACAATTTTGGCTACGATTTTTCTTGCCGCTCTGTCAATCGGTCTTTTCCAAGCAATGGGGATTCCCCAGTCAATTGCTGCATTTTTAGCAGGACTTTTGATTTCCGAGCAGGGGAGGAATATGGCCCCATTATCCGAAATAAGGCCATTCAGAGACGTGTTCCTGGTGCTTTTCTTTGTAATGACCGGAATGCTTATTAACTTCGATTTTTTTGCAGCTAATTTTATTCAAATTTTTCTAATTACAGTAATTCTTCTTGCAGTTAAATTTTTTGTAACTTATGTATTGTTAAGATTTTTTAAATATTCTCCGGCCTCAAGTGTTTTCGCAACCTCGCATCTTGTCAACATCGGTGAATTTGCTGCAGTTGTGGGACAAATAGCTTTTGTATCCGGATATATAAGAGATGAAGAATATAACATGGTTTTAGCCGTTTTTATTTTGTCTCTTGTTCTGATTCCTTTCTGGATTAAATACTTCAGGGTTATTGCAGATAAGCTTTCGGGGCTTAATCTTTTAAAAAATATTGTTGGAAAAGAAGCAGGATTTTATAAGGGGTTTCAGGAAGAATTCGAAAAACATGTGATAATCTGCGGGCATGGAAGAGTGGGAAAAGAAGTGAGGTCAATTCTTGATTTGGCAGAGGTTCCATATGTTGTTATTGATTTTAATAGAAAAACTATTTCAGAACTTGCTCAGGCTTCAAAATTTGCTATTTATGGTGATCCGACTGACTCAGAGGTTTTAGAATCTGCATACATTACTTCAGCCAAAGTTTTGGTTGTCGCTTTACCCGATACTTTTTCTCAAAAGAAAATAATCGACCAGTCTTTAAAGGTAAATCCAGATATTATAATTTTATGTCGTTCTCACAAAGAGGAAGACAGATATAGTCTCATAAATATGGGAGTAAACACAATTGTCGTTCCGGAGCTTGAGGCTGGGCTAAGAATCGGATCTGAGGTATTGGATCTTTTTGGAGTAGATCCTCAGGTTACCAACTCTTTGGTAAAACGTTCAAGACGTGAACACCTCGTATAAATTCATGAAAGAAGGTTCAAGAAATTCGGTCTCCTATCTAAAATACTTCTTAATTATTTTCTTAATCCTGGGAATTGTTTCATTATCAATTAAATTGATAAGGGTTTACCAGACGCGAAGTTTTAGAGGGGAAGCTTTTAATTTATTGATTTTAAACAAAAACGCCAGCATTTTACATCTTGGGACAAAACCGAATTCCCTATTCATTTTAACTGTCAGAAATTTTGGGTATAAACTAAAAAACAAAAATAGGGTAGAGACGTCCCTTGCGTTAAAGGTGCCGATAGATGGAATAGTAGTATTGGACGATTCAGGCTATAAAATTGAAAAAAATTATTTTTCGCTAGATAACTTTTTAAGTTTATTTACGAAAAAACGCAACAACATAAATGAAATGGATTTAATAAAGATCTTTTGGAAAATAAATGGAATAAAAAATTCGGAAACAAATGCTAAAGAGACTGAGAATATTGAGAACGAAGAGGTTTATCGTGTGCTGCCGGAGATATTTAACGAGAGTGCTATTATAAATGATAAAACAAGTGTCGAGATTATAAATGGGACAGGTATAGACGGGGTAGGGGGGAGGATGTCTGAAGCGTTAAAAAACGAGGGATTCAATATTGTGTCTGTTGGAACCAATGAGCAAAATGAATCAAAGATAATTGTAAGGGGAAATGGAAAAAGCGTTGTTGTTAAAAGATTGAAAGATTTTTTTCCTTTTAAAGTGGAGAAAAGGCAGGAAAATTCGATTGCGGACATAACTTTGATTTTTGGCAGGGATAGCTTGAAGTA
>JAKAHW010000097.1 GCA_021825285.1 bacterium | reverse complement strand
CAAGAAAATATTCTTTAACTTCTTCTTTTTTGTTGATAAAAGGTATATTTATCATTCAACTTTTGCGTAAATTCTACGCATGCCGCGGCCTAAACTTTCCTCTTTTATTATCTTAAACCTTTTTATCTTTCCTGTAAAATCTACGTGAGGTCCCCCGCAAAATTCTTTTGAATATTCCCCAACAAAATAAACTTTTACGTCGTTCCCATATTTTTCATCAAAAAGGCCAATTGCCCCAATTTCTTTTGCTTTTTCCAAAGGCATAATTTCAGAATGCACCGGCAGATTTTCCTTAATTTTTTCATTTACGGTATCTTCGAGTCTTTTAATTTCTTCTTCTGTTAATTTTCTGTCTAAATTAAAATCAAATCGGACACGCTCGGAAGTAATATTTGATCCCGCTTGATGGATTTTGTCGCCGAACATGTCCCGAATTGCTTTATGTAATAGATGTGTCGCTGTATGCCCCATTATTGTTTTTTCCGAATGATCCGCAAGTCCTCCTGCAAATTTTTGCGAAGCTCCCGCGCGGGAGATTTTTTGATGTTCCTCCATTTTTTGGGAAAACTCCTGATCATTAAATGTATAACCAAGACTTTTTATTTGGGTAGGAGAAAGACCATGTGTCGTATATAGCACAAATGCATCATCTGATGAGATTTGAGTCACACCCATTAACTCATCTCCTTGTTTTTTAGAATATCTTTTTGAAATAAACTTCTGCGCTTCAGTTTTTGCCCGTCCATATTTTTGCTCCTCTTCAGTAATTACGCCTTTAATATGTTCAAATTTATCAACCAAATATTCATCTGTGTTTTTGTATTGACCTATGATTTCCTCAACCACCTTTGAAATATCATTTCCACCAAGTAGATAAAAATTGTCCAGACTTCTTCTTGTCAAACGCCTTAAGATATATCCCTGTTCTTTATTTGAAGGATAAACTCCTGAGGAAATAATAAACACAGCGGCAACAAAATGGTCCGCAACAATTCTCATTTCTTTTTTATTTTCAGAATATGTTTTTGATGTTGAGTCTTCAATACTTTTAATAATTGGAGCAAACAAACTTGTTTCAAAAATATCTTGTTTGTTCTCTGTTGCCGCAACAAGGCGCTCCAACCCTCCTCCAAAATCTACATTTTGCTGCGGTAATTTCTCAAATCCTTTATCGGTTTTAATAAATTGCATAAAGACCGAGTTACCTATTTCAAGATACCGTCCGCAGTCGCAATTCACGTGACATTCTTCTCCAAATTTAGGGTCATGTTCTGTTCCGAAATCATAAAAAACTTCAGTATCGGGACCTCCCGGCTCTCCTATTGGCATTTTGTCAGGAACTCCTGAACGAGACCACCAGTTCTTATCAACTCCATAATGAGAAATCCTGTTTTCTAAACTTATTCCTTTTTTTTCAAACAAGCTTTTCCAAATTTCTTCAGATTCATTATCTTTTTCAATTCCGTCAAACCCTTCAAAAACAGTTATGTAAAGTTTGTTAGCATCTAAACCTAACTCTTCGGTTAGAAATTCAAAAACCCATGGGATTTGTTCGCTCTTAAAATAGTCGCCTAGGGACCAGTTTCCAAGCATTCTAAAAAACGTAGTATGGCGGTTGTCTCCAATCTCATCAATGTCCTGTGCTCGGAAACAGTTTTGAGCATTTACCAATCGTTTCCCCTGAGGATGAGTCTCTCCTAAAAGATACGGAACGAGGGGCTGCATTCCTGAGGAGGTAAACAGGGTGGTAGGATCATTTTCGGGAACCAGTGAAGAGTTTGGAATTCGTGCATGTCCTCTTTTTTCAAAAAAAGAAATATATTTTTGAAGAATTTCTGAAGCTGTCATTGTGGCTATATTATAGCAGGAATTGCAAAACGGAACAAAACCGTTTAAACAATAAATTCTCTTAAAGGACAATCTTTGTGTTTGCAATTTGCAGGACAGTATTTTCGACCGTAATCAATTGTCATCAACGTAAAATTCCGCCATTCATTTTTGGGGATTATTTCCATTAAATCGCGCTCGATTTTATCAGGATTAGAATTTTGGGATAATCCCCATAATTGGGCGAGTCTTCGGACATGAGTATCAACTGCAATTCCTTCATTTATATCGTAGATCAAACTTAATACCACATTTGCTGTTTTTCTGCCGACTCCGGGGAGATCTACCATTTCTTTCATGGTTTTTGGAATTTTTCCACCAAATTTTTCATCAATAATTGCGGCACTTGCCAAGATATTTTTTGCTTTTCCCCGGTATAAACCGATTGATTTTATATAAGGCTCAAACTCTATCTGAGTCAGCTCAGAATAATCGGCTGCGTCTTTGAAATTTTTAAATATTGCGGGAGTTACTTCATTTACTTTTTTATCTGTGGTTTGAGCTGATAAAATTACTGCAACCAATAAGTTAAAATCTGAATTATAGTTAAGGGCAATTTTGGGATTTGGAAAAAGTTTTTTTAGAAGAACAACTATCTTCTCTGCCTTTTCTTTCTTATTCATAATTTGGAGATTTCATAAAACTTAATATAAAAACCAAAAGCCCCACAAGCAAGAACAAAGAAGCCAAGCTTAATGCATAAAATGGTGAAAACTGTTGCCAAACATATCCTCCGATTCCTCCGGATAATATAAGCCCAAGACCCGATAAGCCACTAACAACTCCGTAAGAACTAGCAAAATGCTCTTTTTCCACAACCCTTCCGACCAGAGCTTTTGTTCCGGTATCTGTAAAACCTGAAAAAATCCCGTAAAGAACGAATGATAAACCCAAAAACAATAAATTAGCCGAAACGGCAAAAACGAAAAGAGACATAATTCCTATTATTAATCCGAAAATTATGACTTTTGCTTCTTTTAAAATATCCCCAAGAATTCCTGCTACAAAAAGAAAGATTGCATAAGAAATGTTATAAACAAAAAACATCAAAGGCACCAAATACGCCGCTCCGCCAAGATCCTTAACTCTTAAAAGAAGCAAAACTATCGGAAGGTTTCCGAGAGCAAAAATGAAAATAAATAAAAGAAAAAGCCTAAATTTTGCTGACTTTAAAATGTTGTTCCCTTTTGTTTCAATTTTTACTTTTGCATTTTTAATTGCAAAAAAGTTAAAAAGGGACAAGATGCTGAATATAAATGCCAGGACAAACAAAAGGATAAAGTTTTTAGGTTGAAAAAAAAGAACCAAAGTGGCAAATAAAGGGCCTATTATTCCACCCATAGTGTCCATCGCCCGCTGTAACCCAAACGACTTTCCAAGAGACTTACCGTCGCTTGAATAAGCAAGCAAAGCATCTCTTGCAGGTTCTCTTATCGCTTTTCCAAGCCTATCCAGAATTCTTATTCCGAAAACAAATGCAAAAGACTGGGCGGGAATATACATAATTCTTGTAATAGTAGTAAGTGAATAACCAGCTAAAGCAGTCTTTTTTTTATCTTCAATTTTATCTTCAACAAAACCCGCAAAACCTTTTAAAATATTGGAAAACCCTTCGGCAAACCCTTCCATAAATCCTATTCCAGCCGGAGAAATTCCTAGAGAGACTAAAAACAGAGGAAGAGCAGAAACGATGATTCCTCCTGCTGCATCATTTAAAAGACTTACCAACCCCAAGAAGAAGGAATTCTTTGAAACGAAATTAAATCTTTTTTTCATTAGTGAATATAAGAATTATACCAAAGATAAAAGGAGGAATTAGGATTTAGGAGTTGCTCTTCTTTTAACACCCTTAAAGATTCTTTTCTTTGCGGAACCGTTGGTTTTTTCTTCTGTGGGTGAAACATCAACCGGTTCAACCATTAAACTTTCCTCTTCTTCATCCTCTGCTAACCCCTGCTCCCGAAGAAAATCCTCAAGCATTTGAGCACCTTTTTCTGTCAATTCACGAAGAAGCTCGCGGCCTTTTTTTGTTCCCAAGAGAATTACGAGTCCTGCACCAAAAATTAAACCCCAAAAAAAACCGCTTCCGAATTTATTATTGTGTTTTCCGTGTTCCATGAGGCCACTACTCCTTCTCTTCTTTTTTTCTGCCTTTTAGAAGTTTTGAAAGAATAGAAATGGTTTTTGTGCTGAAAAGAAAAGTGGAAATAAAGGACATCGGCTCTGAAACGCTTTCTGTTATAACCTCGGTATTTTCAAGAATTCTTGTTGCGCGAAAAATTGTCTTTCTTAATTCTTTTAAT
>JAKAHW010000096.1 GCA_021825285.1 bacterium | reverse complement strand
CAAGTAGTTCCAGGTGGCCAGCAAGTTTGTAATATCAAAGTCTCGCTGTCTTGATTTTGAGCTCCTACCACATAAGAAACATCAGAAGCATCAACAGTTTTTGAATCTGTTACTACGTAGTTGTAACGCGTGTTTTGAAAAAAGATTACTACTTCGTCTCCTGGCTTAAGATCCTTAAGAAGATAAAAAACAGCGTTGTAGCGCCCAACGTCCCAAAAGTTATCGGTTGAATGAGCAAATAAATAGATATTGCCTTTCATTCCTGGGAAAACCGTTCCCTTAGCATGAGCTACTCCCTGCTGTAATATGGGAAGAAATTGGTTCGGATCGGAAGGGTCTACATTGGCAAAAACCTTAGCATTTGCCCCAATTTTTGGTATCAAAATATCAAAAGATGTATCAATTGGTATCAATATTTTTTCCTTGGGGCCGGCTAAAATGTCGGCAAAACTGCTGCCAGCAGTGGTATTCTGAAGATGTTTTTGCTGTTTAACGATTTCTCCTAAAGGCGAGGTGGTATCTTGTGGCTGATAAACGGTATATTTAACTCCCCTTGCCTGAGCTACTTTAAAAGTAATTTCGTAGTAGAAAGCCGGTCCAAAGGTTGCCAAAACGCCAAATATAGCAAAAAGAACCAAGAAATTGCCGATTGTTCTTAAAATTAAAAAGCGGATAGCCTCAGACCGTTTCACTTTTTTATTGTAGCTTTGTTTGTGTTAAAATACAAACCATAGCCCCCGTAGCTCAACGGATAGAGCAGACCCGTCCTAAGGGTAAGATAGAGGTTCAATTCCCCTCGGGGGTACAAAAAATTGAAAACTTATAATTAAAAACCGGGGTGTAGTTCATCGGTAGAACGCTCGATAATATAACGAGAGGTATGATATAATCTTTAGAATGGATGCTAAGAAAAAAACTCACTACAAAGGACTGTTAGGGGAACTTGAATTTACCCTACATTTAATTAAAAACGGGTGGCATATTTTTAGACCATTAGATCAGAATTCACGGGTCGATTTGATTATTGAGAAAGATGGGAAATTCAAGAGGATACAAGTTAAATATTGTACGCCTTACAGGGGTTGCTTGAGGGTTGATTTAGAACATCCGAGGAGAAATACAGAGATGTATTCATCTAATGATATTGATGCCGTGGGCGTGTTCGATCCAGAGAACCAAAAATTTTATTTAATTCCGCTATCTGATATTTTGCCAAAAAAGGAAATATGGATTAGAGTTAAGACAACTAATAATAGACAACGAAAAAACATTAACTGGGGAGATAAATATTTGATTTAGTCTTTCGGGGTGTGGTGAACCGGTATCACGCTGCGTTCGGGACGCAGAGGCAGAAGGTTCAATTCCTTCCACCCCGACCAAAATTTGACAAATACTGTAAATCTAATATAATCTCCGCCATGAGACTAATCGAGAGGTTGGGAGCATTCTTTCATCAACCAGAAGAAGAACCCAAGTCTAAAACCGCAAAAAGCCTGTCGGAGTTTATCGGCTGGTTTGAGAGCGGAATCGGAGGCATAGTCTATATTCAACCTGCAGAAATTACAGAAAATGGTCGCAAAATATATTCCCTAAATTACTCGGCGGACGCAGCTAATGGCACGCTGCTACTTTTCCGAGAAATATTCGAAGGTCTTTCCGATGAAAAAGACCTCCACTTTAGAAATTTTATTACTGCTATAGACAGAGTTGAATTCTTAGGACAAATTGCAAACATAGATGCTTGCGTAGCAAAAGACGGCCACTTAAGCGACTCTCTCGATCCCAACACTTTCCCTCGATTTAGAATAATAGCTAGAGAAAGAGGAATTGTTCCCTTTCCGCAGCCTATGCTAATTCCACAGGTTTCCAAACACGCTCCAAACAGCCTTCCCCAACCTTCTTTTTGACGCTCGCTTACCTTTTAGCTATTGCATTAAAAAATAAAATATGCGATTATTCTTTTTATGGAAAGCCCCCAAAAACTAACTAAAAAAGAAAAAAAGGAGCTTCGAAAGACCGAATGGCAGGAAAAACTGGAAAAACAAAAACGAAACGCCATGTTTAAAAAGTATGGTCTTATAGGAGGAGCGGTTTTTGTAGTTGTTGTTTCTGTCTTCGGACTTATAAAATTGGCCTCTATGCCAAGCATATCAACCTCTATTAACGTTCCTGCGGTTTCAAAAAATGATATTACCTTGGGAGATCCTAAGTCCAAAGTAACCTTAATTGAGTATTCCGACTTTCAATGTCCGGCTTGTGCCGCATACCATCCGGTTGTAAAACAGATTTTAAATGAATTTAACGGTAAAATATATTTTGTCTATAGATTTTTCCCTTTATCCAATATTCATAAAAATGCCGTTATTTCTGCCCAAGCCGCTTACGCTGCTAAAAAGCAAAATAAGTTTTGGGAAATGCAGGATATGCTTTTTGAAACGCAAAAAGCATGGGCAGAAAGTGGGAGCCCCGAGGACATTTTTGTAGACTATGCCAAAAAACTGAATCTAGATATGACTAAATTCAAAACCGATATGGACTCGTCTGAGGCCCAAAATTATGTTTCCGATTCACAAAACCAAGCCTCTACCATTGGCATAAATGCTACTCCGACTTTCTTTCTAAACGGGAGAAAGCTTCAAAACCCAGCAAGTTTTGATGAATTCAAAAATTTAATCCAAAATGAACTTAACAAAAAATAATCTTGCTCTTTCTTGCCTGATTTTGTCCTTTTTAGGTTTTCTAGATGCGACTTATCTGACAATTCTTCATTACAAAAATGTTTTTCCGCCATGCACGATTTCAGGCTGTGAAAGAGTCTTAACCAGCCAATATGCAATGATTTTAGGTGTACCCCTTTCACTTCTGGGAAGTTTGTTTTATATAATAGCGATGGGTTTTGCAATTGCAATTTTGCTTCATAAAAGAAAAATATATGCTCACGGACTTTTCCTAACTGCTTTTTCCGGGCTGTTTGTCTCTGCTATTTTATTTTTTATCCAGTTTTTTATTATAAAAAGCTTCTGTCAATATTGCCTTTTATCAGAAATTATATCTGTATTGGTTTTTGTGAGTTGTTCTTTTCTGTATTCGAAGTTTTTAAGAAGTTAAATATATTCTTCCGCTCTTTTGTAACTTTGGATTTCTTCGGGAGTAAACCAGAGAGCTTTTTCTACATTTGCCTCTTCTAAAGAAGCAGAAATATGAACCAAATTCATTACTCCTCTTTTCTCATAGTTGGCATAAGCTGCCGAATCTGTTGAATAATCTCCTCTAATAGTTCCTGCCGGAGCGTTAACCGGCATTGTTGGGCCTGCCATTGCGATAACATTTTCTACCGCATGTTTTCCTTCTAAAATCATGGCCACCATTGGTCCTGATTTTACATAGTCAAAGAGCCAACCTTTAACCATTTTTCCAAGTTCCTGGGGATCATCAGTGCCTAAGTCTTTTTTTGCGTCTTTTCCGTACTTGGTGTAGGTCGAAAGCGTTTTTTCTCCCCATCTTAGAAGCGTTTTTGGATCACTTGCATTATAATGCTTAAGCAAAATTTCGTCCTTGGCGCTAATCATTTTTAAAGCGACAATTTTAAGGCCCGATCTTTCAAAGCGGTGAATTAATTCTCCAACCAGACCTCTTTTTACCCCGTCGGGCTTAACCATAACGAATGTTTGTTCCATAACTACAACTTTAGCAAGTTTTCAAAATTTTGTCCACTGGGAAAATTACCAATAACAGCCAGGTTTAAACCCTCTTTTCTAAAGTATTTTTGAGCGACATGTTCAACATCTTTTATGCTGACTTTATCAATTTCTGCCATTAATTCGTTCGGATTCTCAATTTTTTCCTCCAAAAGCTCCTGCTGAGAATAAAAGCCTGCAACCGAACGACTATCTTCAAGTTCCAAAACAAAATGTCCTTTTAAGTACTCCTTTGCTTTTAACAACTCTTGCTCTGTAATCCCTGATTTTGAACTGGAAATTCTGGCGTATTCTTCAACAATTACTTTAATTCCCTCTTCTACTCTTTTTGGATCAAGACCGGCAGTAGAAACTAAATTTCCAACATCTTGATATTGCTCGGAGTTCGTTCTTACGTAATACGCAAGACCTCTTCTTTCCCTAACTTCATGGAAAAGCCTTGAGCTCATTCCCCCACCCAAGATTGCAGAGAGAACAGAGAGGATATGCCTATGCGGAT
>JAKAHW010000095.1 GCA_021825285.1 bacterium | reverse complement strand
TCTATGTTTATCACTTACGCAAAACTCTGGGAGAAACAAATAGGGAAGAAGTAAAAAGCTATTCTTTTGAGAACCAGGATTTAATTTCCGGAAATGTTAATTTCTTTTTAGAGAACTTAAATAAGAACAGAAGCTCCAGGATTCCAACCGTGTTAACCGGTAAAAGAAGTACTATAAACCAATTTCTTTGTTTATGATTTGCTGCTCGCCACAAAGCTACACCTTTCCAAAAGAAAGACCAAATAGCTATAACTAGAAAAAAAGCAATTTCACCCGGGTTCATACTGATACTGTATCATAGCTTTTCATCATATTCAATACTTGATAGAATATTCATATGAGAATAGGAATCTATAATCCATATTTGGATGACTTGGGAGGTGGCGAAAAGTATATGCTCAAAATAGCAGAATGTTTATCAGAAGCGCATGAGGTAACCTTTTTTTGGGACAATAAAGAAGATTTTGAACCTGTACTTCGTCGATTCGCTATAGATTTATCCCGCATTAAAATTTCCGAAAACATTTTTTCAGAAAGAGTGGGTTTCCTGAAGAGGTTAATTGAAACAATGAAGTATGATATGATAATAGTCCTCTCTGATGGAAGCGTTCCGACGGTTCTGTCTAAAAAACTGTTCCTTCATATCCAGCAACCAATTCCGCATGTGAGCAGAAAGGGGATAAAGGGTATAATTAAAAATTTAATGATTACTAAAATTTTCTGCAATTCTTTTTACACAAAAAATTTTGTAGAGAGAGAGCTTTCATCAAAAAGCGTAGTTATTTATCCACCCGTTGAGTTACATCCTAAAAAAATTAAAAAAGAGAATATTGTTTTGCACGTTGGTAGATTTAGAGTTAGAGATGTTACTTCAGTAATTAAGGGAGAAAAAAAAGGAGTTGGTGATTATAAAAAACAAGGAATAATGGTTGAGGCCTTTAAGGAAATTGAAAAAGAAATGCCGGGGTGGAAATTTGTTTTGGCGGTTAGTGTTAGAGAAGGAGAGAAAGAGGAGTTTGAAAAATTAAAAAAAAGTGCCCATAAGGCAAATATTGATTTTCTTGTAAATAAGACAAACGAAGAGCTTTGGGATATCTATTCAAAGGCTAAAATTTACTGGCATGCTTCAGGATATGGAGAAGATTTAGAAAGAAACCCTGAGTTAGCAGAACATTTCGGGATTTCAACAGTTGAAGCAATGGGAGCAGGTGCGGTTCCCATCGTCATAAGCGCCGGTGGACAGAAGGAAATAGTGCAAGAAGGGGAAACCGGATTCCTTTGGGACACAACAGAAGAGTTAAAAAGTAAAACTATTAAATTATCAAAAGACGAAGTTCTATTGAATAAATTGTCTGAAGGAGCAAAAGAAAGGGCAAAATTTTTTGCCGGTGACAGGTTCTGTAGAGAGATAAAAAACCTTGTGGAATGAAAAAGATTTTGATTATATTAAAGAATAATTATTTGTTCGTCATTTTTTTAGCAATTGTTTCGCTTTTCTTTACTTATAAAACTTTTCAATCTTTGTATCCAATTCCTTCCGACACAATTGTTGGTCTTTATTATCCATTTCGTGATTTGTATGTTAACACGAATCCGAACGGAATACCTTTTAAAAACTTTCTCATAACTGATCCTGTTAGGCAGATTATTCCTTGGAAAAGTTTAGGACTAAGTTCTCTTTCGGGTTTTGGTCTCCCTTTGTGGAATCCTTATGAAATGGCAGGAAAACCTTTGATCGGGAATTTTCAATCAAGTGTTTTCTATCCGTTTAATTTAATCCTGTTGATAAAGCCTTTGTTTTTGTCCTGGTCCATTTTCGTATATCTGCAATTAGTTTTGGCTTCCATTTTCTTTTATCTTTACGTAAGAGCATTGAATGTAAGAAGAGAGGGCGCAATTTTAGGAGTTATTGCCTTTTGCTTTTCAGGATTTTTAACCTCATGGTTTGAATGGGGTACGGTTGTTCATGCTGCGCTATGGCTTCCTCTGATTTTGCTTGCAATAGATAAAAGTTTTAAAACCTCCAAGCTTGTTTGGCCAATATTACTTTTGATATCTTTAGTTTTTTCTTTTTTTGGAGGACACCCTCAAACCTTTTTCTATTTGTACATTTTTGCCTCGGTTTACTTTTTGGCTCGGTGGTTTCAGAATAGCAAAAAGATCAAATATCTGGTTAGTTTTTTAGTAATAAATATTCTATTATTGATGGTAACGTTTATTCAGTGGTTTCCTTCGTTGCAGTTTATTAGTCTTTCAGCAAGAGGAGTAGATCAGGAATGGACAAAGATAGGGTGGTTTATTCCTTGGCAGAATCTGGTTCAATTTCTCGCGCCCGATTTTTTTTGGAAATCCGACAACCTTAAACTATTGGGGAATATGGAACTATGCTGAATTTGTCGGTTATATTGGAATAATTCCTCTAGTTTTTGCTTTTTATGCAATGTTTTCAAGGTTTGATAAAAAGACTTTATTTTTCGGTTCAGCTTTTATAATGTCTTTAGCTCTCTCTCTGCCAACTTTTTTCGCAAAAATTCCATTTTTACTTAATTTACCTTTTGTTTCATCCTCACAACCGACTCGTCTACTTTTTGTTACGTGTTTTTCTTTGTCGATTTTGGCGACTTTGGGTTTTGATTATTTCATAAGATTATCGAAGAAGAATATTTTTGTAACAATTTCTTTTTTTGGTTTATTAATTCTTGGTTTATGGTTTTTTGTTCTTAGTTTTCATTTTAAACCTGAGCTTTTGACTGTTTCGAAAAGAAATTTATATTTTCCATCTTTAATTTTCGCTGTCCTCCTTATTTTAATCTCGATTATTAGCCTAAGTAAAAACAAACTAAAAAAAATATTAATCCTTTTGTTAATTATTATTGCTTTTATTGATGGGTTTAGGTTTTTTACAAAATTCAATACTTTTTCAGACAAAAAATACTTTTTCCCCGAAACTAGCGTTATAAACTTTTTAAAAAAGGATAAGAGTGTTTTTAGAATTGCATCCTTAGATTCAAGAATTCTTGCTCCCAACTTTTTAACTTTTTATAAAATTCAATCTGTTGAAGGGTATGATCCTTTGTTTATAAAATCTTATGCAGAATTTGTTGCTGCTTCAGAAAGAGGAAGACCTGATATTAGTCCGCCATATGGCTTCAATAGGATAATTACCCCACACAATTTTTCTTCGAACGCGTTCGACTTATTAAATGTTAAATACGTTTTATCCTTAGATGAGATAAGCTCCAAAAAATTTGAAAAAGTTTTTGAATATGGAAAAACAAAAGTTTATGAAAATAAGAATGTTTTTTCCAGAGCGTTTTTTGTCGAAAAAACGATTTACCTAAAAACAAAAGAAGAGCAAATAAAAGGAATGTTTGAAAATGATTTAGCAAAAACAGCAGTAGTGGGTGAAAAAATTGATGGAACCCTAAGTACTGGGAAAGTTGTGATAAAAAGTTATGCCGAGAACGAGATTATAATAAATACCCATAATGAGGGGGAGGGGTTTTTGGTGCTAACCGATGCTTTTTATCCTTCTTGGAAAGCAACCATTGATGGTAAAATGGTTAAGATACGTAAAACTGATTATGCTTTCAGGGGGCTGTTGGTTCCAGAAGGGGAGCATGAAATCAAATTTTATATAACCTTATGAAAATTGAAGTAATAATTCCAAATTATAACGGATTCAGTTTAATATCTAAAAATTTAACGCATGTTTTAGACTCGATATCCGATTATGATGGGGCATCGGTAACAATTGTTGATGATTTTTCAAAACAGGAAGAAAGAGAAAAACTTAAAAATTTTATAAATGAAATAAATAAAAAGCTGAGTACTCCTATAGAATTACTTTTAAATGAAAAAAATTATGGTTTTTCTACAACTGTTGACAATGGAGGTTTTGCTTCAAGCGCTGATCTATTGGTTCTTTTAAATTCAGATGTAAAGCCTGATAAAGATTTTTTAAAACCAATTTTAAAGCACTTTGAGAACAATCCGAATTTATTTGGAGTAGGCTGCATGGATAAAAGCGTAGAAACAGAGGGCGTTGTTCTTCGTGGTAGGGGATTGGGTAAATTTGAAAAAGGAATGGTTCAGCATAGTCGCGGAGAAGTAAACAGAAATGAAACTTTTTGGATTTCCGGAGGAAGCAGTGTGGTGCGAAGAAAAGTTTTTGCATTACTTGAAGGATTTGATCAAATTTACAACCCTTTTTACTGGGAAG
>JAKAHW010000094.1 GCA_021825285.1 bacterium | reverse complement strand
GAAATAAAGGTTAACCCGATTATAAGAATGATTTTGCCATTTGTTTTGGGTTTTTCCGGAGTTTTTATAATGATGCTTTTCCAGACCATTTCCTTTCATCCGGTTAAAAGCATAGTTTCCTTACTGAATAAAAAAGAAGTAAAAGAAATCATAAAAAATACCAAAATTGAGGAAAAATTAAAGGCTAAATCCAATACTTTCAAGATAAAAAACGGACCCATTTTTCCGCAAGTTTATGGGGATGATTCCGAGAATCAGGCAAAAGCCTATGGAGTTGTAGATTTAAAAACAGGAGATATTTATGACCAGAAGAATATTACAGATCGAGTGCCTATTGCATCAATTACAAAACTTATGAGTGCAGTTGTCGCTTTGGATTTGGTAAAAAATGACGATGTTTTTACAGTTTCGGAAATTGCCTCGAAAATTTCCCCCACAAGAATTGGAGTCGTTCCCGGAGAGAAAATGAAGGTAAAAGAGTTGCTAAATGCAATGCTTCTCACTTCCGCAAACGATGCGGCGCAGGTTTTGATGGAGGGAGTTAATACAAAATACGGTCAAGACATTTTTGTGAAAGCAATGAACTATAAAGCTAAATTTTTAAATCTTGAGAGCACAAGTTTCTCCAATCCACAGGGCTTTGACTCAAAGAGGAATTATAGCTCAGTTTCCGACCTGGCAGTTTTGACCAACTATGCTTTGAACCACTACCCCGAGATTGTTGACATTGTGAAGAAAGATTATGAATTCTTACCCAGGAATAAAAACCACAAACAATTCGATTTATATAACTGGAATGGACTTCTTGGAGTTTACCCGGGAGTACAAGGTATGAAAATTGGAAATACGGATGATGCCGGGTATACAACTATCGTTGTTTCCCAAAGAAACGGGAAGAAATTAGCGTCAATTGTTCTAGGGGCACCGGGCGTCGTGCAAAGAGACTTGTGGGCTGCTCAATTACTTGACTCCGGTTTTAAAAAACTAGACGTTCCTCCAGCAAGAATAACCGATGTAGAGTTAAGAGCAAAATACTCTGGGTGGAAGTACTGGAATTAAAGCTAACGGAGGTGGGAATATGATTAAAGAAATTGTTGAAAAAATTTTAGAAATATTTAGGATAAAAAAATTTGTTTATATTCCGGCAAATGTAAAATAAGCTGATCTTCCTCTTTCATTACTTCGTTTTGATTCAATTTTCATATAGTTGTATTACTCTCGAAGCATGTCAAGATTATTGAAGATTGTATTGGTGTTATTTGTGCTTTCATTGCTTACTCCGTCACTCATAGGTATTGCAACTTATTATGTTTTTGCTTCAGATATTCAAACTAGGGATGGAATAATGAATAAAAATGAAACAGGCGTTGTTCTTTATGACCGGAATAATACCCCCTTTTTTACTTTTTACCAGGCCAAACGACAAAAAGAAGTCTTACTGTCAGAAATTTCTCCTAACCTTAAAAATGCCGTTATCGCGGCGGAAGATAAAGATTTCTATAAGCATAATGGATTTTCTATAAAAGGAATTCTGAGATCTTTAATTTTAGATTTAAAAATTGGGGGAACTGCGTATGGTGGCTCAACGATTACTCAGCAGCTTGTTAAAAACTCATTGCTTAGCACGCAAAAAAGTTATCTACGAAAATTTCAAGAAATAGTTTTAGCGCACGAATTGGAAAATAAATACACCAAGGACGAAATTCTTGAAATGTATTTGAATTCTGTATATTTTGGGGAGGGAGCTTTTGGTGCTGAAGAAGCGGCAAAAACATATTTTGACAAAAGAGCATCGGATCTAACATTAGGAGAAAGTGCTCTATTAGCAGGTCTCCTGCCCTCTCCTTCCCTGCTTTCTCCATATTCTTCCAACTGGAAGGAAGCATTTGATAGGCAGCATTTAGTTTTGGATAAAATGGCAAAACAAGGATATATCTCAAAGAGCAAGGGAAAGCTTGCGGAAGCAGAAAATATAATTCTCAATCAAACACAACGCGATATCAACAAAAATGCACCGCACTTTGCTCTTATGGTAAGGGATGAATTAATTAAAAAGTTTGGTGAAGAATACGTAGTCCGTTCCGGATTAAAAGTAAGAACTGGGCTTGATTTATCTTGGCAAAAGTATGCGGAGAATATAGTTTCTGAAAACGTGGCAAAACTTGCATCGAATAGAGTTTCAAATGGAGCGGCTGTAGTTTTAGATGCAAAATCGGGCGAGGTGAGGGCACTCGTGGGAAGCGTTGATTGGTTTGATGACAATTTTGGAAAAGTGAATATGGCGACCTCACCGCGCCAAACCGGCTCCTCTTTTAAGCCGATAGTTTATTCTACTGCTCTTGAAGAAAGGGTCATCACACCTGCGACAATTTTAAAAGATCAACCGACAACATTTAAGTTGAATGAGCCCGGAGCAGTAATATATAGCCCTCATGATTATGATAATAGGTATAGGGGAAATGTAACGGCAAGACGGGCTCTCTCAAATTCGCTAAATATTCCTACGGTTGAAGTGCTATCAAAAACCGGAGTTAGAAATGTGGTAAATAAGGCTACTCAGTTTGGAATCGATTTGCATGACAGTTATTATGGATTGTCGCTTGCCTTAGGAACTGCTGAAATCCCTTTGATAAAATTAACTCAAGCATATAATGTTTTTGCGAATCAAGGAAAATTTGTAAGTATCAAGACTATAACAAGTATTGAAGACAAAAACGGAAAAAGAATTTTCGAAGACAAAAGCAGGCCTCAGGATGTGTTGGATGAAGGAGTTGCCTACCAAATCTGGTCAATACTTTCGGATAAGGTTACGAGACGCGAAATTTTTGGAAATACACTTGATACGGTTGTGCCGGCTGCAGTAAAAACCGGAACAACGGATAGCTATAAAGATGCCTGGACAATGGGTTTCACTCCAAATTTAACAGTAGGGGTTTGGGTTGGAAACAATAATAATAGAGCTATGGACACAGTCGCAGGATCTCTAGGCGCTGCCCCAATTTGGAAAGCTTTGATTGAAAAGTTTTCTGAGGAATATGCTTATAAAAGTTATCCCGTACCGCCGGATCTCGTGGCTTTGGATGTCTGTGGTTTAAATAAGAACACTCAGAAAGAATATTTTTTGCTTGGAACCCAACCTCTTTCTTGTGTATTTCCAAATGTTGTTTCTTCAAGCCAAAATGTAACGCCAACTCCACAGAAAATCGCTGAACAAAACGTTGATAAGCAAATCCAAGATGCTATAAATAATGTAGAAGTAAAAAACCAGAATCAAAATCCCTCTCCTACACCATCTGTTCTAACGGGACAACCGACGCCAATGCCTTAACCTCAAGACAATAATCTTCCTCTCCTTCCCGATAATTCTAATAACCAAAATCTGCAAGATTTATTTGATAAGCTTAAAGCCAGAAGAAGCCTACAATGACCTCTTGACAAGCATTCGTCAATTAGTATAGTATATCCCCTATAGGGGGACTTAATGAAAGAAAAAACGTTATTAATTATAATGATTGCAGTTACTGCGGTTATTCTATTTGGAGGTTTAATTCTGGTTAGTTCTACGAGCACTTTCGCTCCAAAAATTGCTACATCTCAAAACGCAAAAGCAAATGTGATAGATCCTACAAGCTTCGATTGGGGACAAATTCCAATGAAAGGTGGAAAAGTTTCAAAATATTTTACCGTTAAAAATTCAGGAACAGACGTATTAAAACTTTACAATATTAAAACTTCCTGCCATTGTACAAAAGCTTACGTTACAATTGACGGTAACGAGAGCCCATATTTTGGAATGAGCGGGATATCCTCTTGGGTTGGAGAAGTTAAGCCGGGTAATGAAGCAAAAATAACTGCCGTTTTTGATCCGGCCTATCATGGGCCACAAGGAGTTGGTCCGATTTCAAGATTTGTGTCAGTGGAGACAAACGACAGTTCACTTTCAAAACTCACTTTTACTCTAACCGGCACTGTCTTTAAAAATTAATTATGATAAAAAGAAAAACAAAAAATTTCCTTCACAAAGCTATTCCTATGTGGATGGTTTTGATGCTTATACTTCAATCTACTCTTGCGGTTGCTTTAGTACAAAATTATCTGATGAGGAAAAATTTTCAGAAAAATTTAGCCCAACTTTCCAAAACTACAAAAAATCCTCAAGAGCTGGTTCAAATTCTGAAACAGGAAGTTTTGCCCCAAAACGGGTTTACGCTAAGTGGTAACTGGGGAAGCA
>JAKAHW010000003.1 GCA_021825285.1 bacterium | reverse complement strand
AAGATCTCTTTACAAGACCCCTCGGAGACCACGAGGTTGATAGGCAGAACGTGTAAGACTGGTAACAGTTTTAGCGAATCTGTACTAATAGGTCGACGAAATAGCGTGGTTTTTAAGAAATCAAGATTTTTACTGTAAAGTTTTGCTCTTAAGCCTTTGGTCTTTTGAGCGGTATGGCACCACCTCTTCCCATTCCGAACAGAGAAGTGAAACATGCCAGCGCCTACGATACTTGGATTTATTCCGGGGAAAATAGGTCAAGGCCAGGGACTTAAGGGCAAAACTAATAAATTTAAGGCAAATGAACCCACCCCTGTCAAAGCTATGCTTTGCAGGCGGGCTCCTTCGCCTTCGGACTCAGTCCGCCCCAATTGTCAGTGTGTGATTTATTCGCCACCTCAAGAATACCTCGATCTTTAGATTGGGGATGATTTGTGGAAAGAAAAAATCTTCCTTCGTAGCAAAAAACTTATAAAGTCGTAGAAGATTTTATTCCTCATTTTATTAAGTAAATACCACTTTTCGTATATCTTTTTTCCCCAATTGTAAAACTTGACAGAAAAGTTTTTTGCTGGCAAAATAGTGCTTTGTGAAAGTCTTAATTATTACAGGCGGTAATTCTTCTGAAAGAAAAGTATCTTTGACTTCTGCGAAAAATGTTAAAAAGGCGCTTCATTCAAAAGGCCACAAAGCAAAGTTTCATGATTTGAGGCACGGCGCGCCTTCATATAATATAGTAAGCGAGTTTGATGTTGTCTTCCCGGTTTTGCACGGCGAAGAGGGTGAAGGCGGAGGTTTACACCAGCACCTTTCACAGTTTAAAACTCCAGTTGTAGGTACAAGAAACCATAAAGCTTTCAAAAAAGGTTGGTATAAAATACCATTTAAACAATTTTGCGAGGAGAATGATATTTTGACTAGTCCTTGGAAGAAGGTTCTAACTAAAAATGATTTAATAAAATTTGGTTTGCCCTCAGTTTTAAAAAGTACCAATGGAGGTTCATCGCGTGAAGTCGTTATTTTAAAAGATAAAAAGGATTTGAATTCATATGCGACACGAAAACTTCTGAATTCAGGCTTAGACCTTTTTGTAGAAAAGTATTTGCCCGGAGTAGAGGTGACCGCGGGGATTTTGGAAGGAAAAGCACTTCCTTTAATTGAAATTGTTCCGCCAAAAGGTGCCTGGTTTGACTACAAAAATAAATATTCAGGAGTATCAAAGGAAATTCCTCATGCGCCAAGTTTAACCGAGAAACTAAGAAAAGAGGTAAGTTTAATCGCAGAAAAAATCCATAATACTCTTGATTTAGGCACATATTCGCGAATTGATTTTATGGTTTCGGGAAATTTGCCTTATGCAATTGAAGTAAATACAATTCCAGGGCTTACATCGGAGAGTCTTTTTCCCAAAGCGGCACGTGCCGCAGGGATAGAATTTCCGGATTTAATGCACCAGCTCGTAGTCTCCGCTGTCTGATGCCCCCTCCCCTTGACAAAAAACAAAAGCTTATGTTATAAGTTAGTCTTATAGTATGAGGGAAATCGATTTATTACCAATTGGAAGAGACGCAAATAAGCCTGGAGGCGCAGAATGGAGAATTTCTAGTTCACCCGCTCTTCAAGGATTACCTGAGCATCTTTCTTCAAAAACCGACCTATATCAAGCCACTATAACTTTATCTGGTCCTGGGATTAATCATGAGGCAACGGTCTTTTGCGATGATAAAAAAGCTTTGAAAAATTTGGAGGAATATTTCAAGGCAAATAGCGTTAATGTTGGGCAAGTAGTAGGGGTAAGCGTAGGGGAAGCAATTCCTAACATCACTTATATAATTGGTAATGGGCTAAAGATTGAAGATGAAAGAATTGGTGAGTTGGGGTTGCCATATGAGGGGATCCACGAC
Organism: bacterium; assembly: GCA_021825285.1. The sequence continues at coordinate 18,015 of JAKAHW010000003.1, read as the reverse complement.
ATAAATGGAAAAAATTTTGTGGCAGTAGGTAAAAGTTCAGTCGGCACTTTCAAATCTTTAGTGATAGGTGCTTTAAGTGGAATACAAGCAAATCAAAAAGATGACCTTCCGGTTCATTCTTCAATTCTTGTAAATCCTGATGGTCAAGCTGTCGCCATTTCGGGTAGAGGGAATACGGGAAAAACAACAACTTTATTAATGCTCCAAGAACATTTACTTCGGAGAGGATACAAGGTTATTACAGACGATTGGGCTTTTATTGGAGAATCGGATAGAAAGATTTCTCCTGTAGATTTTCTTGCTGGTATAAGAGAAGAGTCTTTTCCTGGTTTGTTAGGGGAACAACCTACGAAAGCTATGCTAGCGGTAATTGAAAAGTTAAAAACAAGCTTAAAAGAAGGAGGAGGAATTCCTTTATCAGTTTTTGATATTTTTGGTTTAGAAAATACCTCTTTAACTGGAACTTTAAGAGCTGTAATTTTTACCTCTGTTGTTCCTCGACCAAATGAAATTCTTTTTGAACCTATCGGAACATCGGATCAGATGGGTGCAAGATTGAGAAGTGATGCTTATCATTCTCCTACTATACCGAGAAAGATTGGGGAAGACGATTTACCTTCTCGTTACTGCAATCTTGTCAAAGAATTGAAGTGTTCTTATTTGTATACAAGAGCTCAAAACAAAGATAGGCTAAAACAGGCAGAAATGGTGTTAAAATGGATGGACCAAATAGGGGTTTAATAAATATGGAAGGTATAGTATTGAAAAAAAATAAAAACGTAATCGACGTAAAAGTAACAAAGATCGATGAGACTAAAATTATATTTTTAAAAAAAATAGAAAATCTTATCAAAAAAATTGATAGCGAAGATAATTTTTTTGTATTCGACAGACAAGTACTTTCTAGTTTTGAAACAGACTTTTTGCCAATTACTTCAAAGCATCCTTATGTCTTGCTTAAAATGAGTGAGAAAACAAAAAGCTGGAGAACTCTAAAATTGTTAATAGATAAGGCTATTGCTTCTGGAATTTCTAGAAAAGGAGCTTTTGTTGCGATAGGGGGAGGAGTTACAACAGATATAACAGGATTAGCAGCGAACCTCTATTTTAGAGGCATAAAAGTTATTCTTGTCCCGACTTCTTTGTTAGCAATGGTTGATGCTTCAATTGGGGGGAAAGTGGCAGTGAACCATCCACATCAAAAAAACATGATCGGTTCTTTTTATCACCCTAATTCTGTCATTTTCTGCTCAGAATTTTTAAATTCTCTTCCAAAAAGACACATGTTAAGCGCAGCAGGAGAAATATTAAAGTTAGGAGTACTCTCAAAAACGAGATTATTTTTTCTTTTAGAAAAAGCAACTAATGACTGGTATAAAGATAAAAAATTTCTAGATACAGTAATTAAGTTAAGTGTTGTTGAGAAAATGGAAATGTTAGGAAGGAATTGTTTTGAAAGAGATTTAAAAAGACCGCTTAATCTTGGGCATAGTATCGCCCATCCACTAGAGGATATAACTAATTTTAAAGTCTTTCATGGAGAGGCTGTCGCTTATGGAGTTCTAATTGCTTCCAATATTTCAAAACAAAGAAAAATACTAAGCGAAAAAGATTATTTAAGAATCGTGAGGGTAGCTAAGAAATTGGGTATGCAAATACCCCAGAATTATAATGTTGAGGGATTATGGGCAAGAGTAAGGAGGCTCGTGAAACAAAGAGGGGGGAAAGGGCTTCTTTATGTCTTACCAAGAGGAATAGGTAAAAACATAATAGTTAACGACATAGCAAAAAAAGAACTTTTGTTAGCTATAGCTGAAACCTCCGAAATAATGAGGGAAATGTAGTTTATATTTGGTTTAGTTCTTGGAAAATAGGGTCGGAGTAGTCTTTAGGTAGAAATTCCTGGAGGAGTCTTGAATTGTTTTTGCAGTATTCAATTCCATCCTGGCTATTAATTCTCTTGTAGTAATCAAAGTTATCCAAAATATCTGCTGCTTTTACTATCGCTGCATCTTCGCTCGTCTCCACACATCTTTGAATCAATTCCCTGTGCCTTTCATGTCTGTCATTTAAGTTTTTATTCTTTGTATTCGCCTTAACAATATCGGTAACTTCTTTTCCAAAAAGGTCATTAATTTCATTTTCGGTTGTTTTAGTATCCTCCAAAACATCATGTAAGAATCCGCCAATAACCACACTTTCTTTATAATCATTTTTATATAAATTATTACCGACTCGGACAGAGTGGAATAGTGTAGGTTTTGCCGATGAGCTATCCTCTAAAAATTTTTGACACAAAAGACGGATTGCTTTTTCTATTTTAAATCCCGAAGCATTAAAATCTTGATTCATTTTGATATTTTATCACGCAATAATGCGGAAGTCTAAAAGGATTATTGTTTTTCTCCTCCACTTGACAAAATGCCTCCTAAGTGATATACCAAGCTTATAGTAAATATATGCAACCAGAACTTGAAAAATTGGCAAAAAAAGTTGGTCAGACAGTTGCTGTCCCATTGGCAATTGCAGGTATTCTTGGCGGAGTAAGAACCGCTGTAGGTGCGGAAGACCAAACAGACACAGGAGCAACGGATTCAGCCACAGAACAACACATTCAAGAATTAAAAGATTCAGGAGCAATGAAATACAAGCTTGTTGTCCCAGGCCTTTCCAAAGCAGAAGTTCCACCTACCCCTACTCCTACACCGGTAAGACCCACCCCGACACCTGAAAACCGTAGCCAAATAGAAGGGCTTAGTATTGAGGGGTCAAATTTGGTCGCTACTTTAATAAATCAAGAAAGACAAAAAGCTGGATTACCAACGCTCTCTGTGAATAAGGATTTGGAGGATGCGGCCCAAAAATATGCACGATTGGTGATGAGTACAGTTGATTTTAAAAATCTTGACCCAAATACCATTCATGATCTTGATGGGAGTGCTAAGGATAGAGCGAATAGAGAAGGATATCCTGGATATGTTAATGAGAATTTAGGGATTAGAGTTGTGTGGGGAGATACGAGCGAGTGGGGAAATGGTATTATTAATGGTTGGATGGATAGTCCAGGACACAAAGATAATATGCTAGGGAAGATCTGGACATCTATGGGAGTGGGTTGTATTACTGATAAAATACCTGAAACACGACTCATTTCTTCAGGTAGACCAGACGTTATGGTTCCATATGTGGTATGCATTGCTGATTTCGGAACAACAGTCAGGGGTAATCCTCCACCACCACCTCCCCCCGGGCGATAAATTCTCATTCTTGACAAGCTATTAAGTCTGGAATAATAATTATATATAGAGTATTCTAGGAATAGAGTGCTTTTGAATTTATGGCAGACATTAATATTTCGTCAACAAACTCTTCCGATATTTTTGGGAAACTTTTCCTTTTTTCGATAATCTTTTTGCTTTTGGGGGTGGGTGTAGGAGTTGTGGTAGATAAAATGTTATTGCCATCCAAGACTACAACTCCTGTAAATTCGAAAAATGCCGCAAATCTGCCAAAACCAGAAGGAGTAACTGCTGAAAACGTAGGAAAAACTTGCGCAAATTATTTAGCAGACCCTACTAAGATTATGACGAGTCCTGTGTTTACGGAATGGTTGGGCAGTGTGGAGGGCCAAGTGGTGGAGAAAACCTCCGATTCTTTCACCCTTGAAAAAGAGGGAAGTAAGCTTAAGATATATCTTCACAATTTCTTCACAGGTTTTGTTGGGGAAAATATAGTTGCAGGAAAAAGAGAAAAACTTAATTTTGACCAAATACCTCTAGGTACCTATCTTAGAGGAGGAGTAACAATTTCAAGAGGCAGCAACACAGGTAAAGCCGACCAGAAAGTTGTTGCAAACGTGTTTACCATAATAAATGGAACCAAAAAATAGTGTGCAATCCCGTTTTCTACATATCTTTTTAACTCTTTTTTTTCTGCTAATAGCAGTTTTATTTGTTTCCTCAAAACCTGCAAGAGTAAATGCCCAGCTTAGTTGTACAGGGGCTGTTTATGACTGCACGGGACAACCTTATGGGACATGGTGTATGTATGGTGGCAGTTTTTGTGGTGGAGCAGATTATTGCTGTGGTACAAGTGTCTGCAATAACCTTTGGGTGTGTGATGGTGCAGGAAATTGCAATACTACCGGACCCCAACACACTCATAATTCATGTACTGGAAATACTGCTTGTTCTGGTGCGTCCTGTGTGCCATGTATTTTTCAATATTCTAATTGTTCTGGTGGTTCAGGTAGCTCAGGCGGGTGTGGAGGTAGTTATTATGAAGCTTACCTTTGTGGATCAACCTGGGATTATAGATACAATGCTACTTATAATTACACATGTAATAGTTGTTCTTATTGTGCTCCGGGATCCGGAACATGTCCCTTGCCCACACCGACTCCGACGCCAAATCCTTGTGCGGGGGTGAGTTGTACCACGCCGCCAAACCAATGCTACAACAGTATTGGAACCTGTGTTCCTTCAGGGTCAACATATTCCTGTAGTTATACCTATAAAACAGCGGGAAGCGCATGTAGCGACGGAAATGCCTGTACTACCGGTGATACATGTAATGGTGTAGGGACGTGTAATTCAGGTACGGCTACTGTTTGCACCAGTGGGAACCAATGTGTAAATGCAGGAACATGTAATCCGGCCACCGGAATATGCGGGGCAGGTACAAATAAACCCGCTGGAACTGCCTGCAACGACGGCAATGCCTGCACTACAGGAGATGTATGCAACGGTTTGGGAACTTGCTCAGGTACGCCAATAACCTGTAACGGAGGCAATCAATGCCAGAATAATCCCGGAACCTGCAGCGGGGGTGTTTGTTCTTACACTAATAAAGTAAATGGAACGGTATGTAATGACGGAAATGCCTGCACAACGGGAGATGTTTGTTCAAATGGAATATGCGTAGGCCCTACGTCTACTTGTGCCGCAGCCGGTGCAAATTGCGGAACCGTTTCCGGATGCAGTTGTGGGACTTGTACGCTTCCCCAAACCTGCGGGGGTGGAGGAGTGCCAAATGTCTGTGGAAGCGGTGCAACAATCTTAGGTACGGTTTTTAATGATTTAAATGATAATGGGGTTTTGGATGCCGGAGAACCGGGGCTGTCCGGTGCGGTTGTTACATTAAGCGCATCCGGATTTACGACTCAAACCTCTCCTGCAACCGGAGCAAGTGGAGGTTATTCTTTCCCGAATTTAACATTAGCAACGAATTATACGGATAATGTGACGACTATACCAGTCGGTTATCATATGTCCGCCAAAGATACAAACCCAAAAACAGTTATTGTTAATCCTGCAACAGGCGCATATACTGCGAACTTTGCAGTGAGGCAAGATCCAGCAACTTGTACCGATTTGACATCCAATCCAACCACTGTAGATTCAAATGGTACAACGAATTTAACCGCAAATAACTGTACGGGTGTTACGACTTACACCTGGCCCCCTCCTTCTTGCGGAAGCGATACAAATGCTAATACCAATACCTCAACCTATACTGCGCCTGCTGTTTGTACGCCAACAACCTGTACTGCATCTGTCCAGGTTTCAAATACTTCAGGAGTTGTAAACACTTATTCAACAGGTGCAAATATTGTCAAAGTTAATCCTTATGTTACTTTGACAGGAAATGTATATGCTGACACCGGAGCGGATAAGTGCCAGCCGGGTACCCGAACTGCAGTTTCAGCATCGACGGTAACTGTTGTTGATGGAGCTACATCGGCCGGAAACGGGAATACGAATGCTTCCGGAAGCTATACAGTTTCCGATAGGGTTGACCCTTGCAATATAAACCGATACGCCTTTTTAAGTAATACGGGTGTTTATGATAAGGTGGTTGGGATTGTTTTTGATGGGGCGGCAGGCGGGTTCGTCAGAGATGCAAACCTTACAGGTTTTCAATATAAACTTCCCGGCAATACAAACAATCATTCGCTTGATTGGTGTATTAGCTCTATGACCCCATGGTACCAAACGACAACCGGAGATGTAAGAATGTCTTCCCAGCTTAAAAATTCGGTTCCTGCAACCAAATATGGAGCACTGGATGCTCTATATCCTGGGATATTCTTTTCCTCGAATAATGACGCGGTATTTAAAAATGGTTCATCAACGTCTTCGACAAAAGGGTGGATTGTTAATAATGAGTTTTCATATCAATCAAATACCGAGAATATTTACGGAACCGCTGCTTACACTTATTATTTATCCCGAGCAACGCATACCAATACGCCAATCAATAGCACGGGATGTGTGAGTGGTGCTTCCACTTGCACGCTTGCAGCAGGTTTGGATACCGGAGTATATAAGATAAAGGCGCCTACCGCAGGTGAAGTGACTCTAAATTACACCCACAAAGCCAATACCCATGTAGTGTTTCTTATCGATGGCGACGTAAGAATTACAAGCAACATAAAAGTTCCTTCAAGTGCTGATAACCTTCTTATTGTCGCGACAAACGGGAATTTAACTTTTGACAAAAATCTTGGTGAAACTACGGTGACATCAACAAATACAAATGTTGAAGGAATATTTACGGCCGAGAAAAATATTGTTCTTGAATCTTTGGATCCTTTGACCCAATGCGGCTCAAGCATTCCTGATAAAAGGCTCAATGTGGGAGGAGTTTTGGTAGCAAATGCGTTCAAACCTTTCTCAAAGTCGGGCGTAGGCGGAAAAATTGTTAACAACCGTTCTCTTTGCGGAGGAGATATGTTGAATCCGACATATATGGTTCAGCAGAGACTTGATTTCATAACCCGAATTGCAGATTTCTACAAGATCCCCGTGACGAAGTGGAAAGAAGTTAACCCGTAACGTTTGTGTTAAAATATTCTCGATGAAAATAATTGTAGGTTTGGGGAATCCTGGCGAACAATACGATAAAACAAGGCATAATTTGGGGTTTATGGTCTTGGATGAGTTGTTGAAGAAGTTTGAACCCTTGGAAAAAACCTTCTGGGACGAAGACAAAAAAGAAAAAGTAGCCACAAAGAAAATTAAGATTGGAAACGAGGAATATTTACTTGTTAAGCCATTGACCTTTATGAATAATTCAGGTTTTGCCGTTTCAAAAATATTAAGTTACTACAAGGTAAACCTAGAAGACATGACTCTTATCCATGATGACTTAGACTTGCCTGTTGGCAAAATCCGAGTGCGTTTTGGGGGCGGAGCAGGAGGGCATAATGGAGTGGAATCGGTAATAGAAAGGGTAGGAGACGACAAATTCTTAAGAATACGTCTCGGAATTGGAGACTCCAGGAAAATTGAAGGGGAGTATAAGATGAAAAATATGGACAATTATGTTCTTTCAAGTTTCGGGTCAAATGAAAGAAGCAAGGTTAAAAGCATGACTAAAGAGGCAATTAAAACAATAGAACTGATTTCCAAACACGGAATTGAAAAATACATGAGCAAATACAACTCTTGACAATTGGCGTATCGTTGCCTAGCATAATAATATGGGTGAATACAGCGAAGGAGTTTTGACACCAAGAGTAGGCGAACATAGAGGGGTAAGCAGAAGAACCCTTTTGAAAGGGGCGGCAGTGGCCGCGGGCGGAGCTGCGTTTGCTGGACTTTTTAAAAATAGGCTTGAGAGACTTCAGCAGCTTGCAACCAGAGAATTTGACGGGAAGTTTCGTGAAGGGGGTGTATTTAGAGCCAAAATAACAGGATTTGATTATCATGGGGAACATTACAACCCGGTTTTTAGAAGAGATCCAGAGGTTAAGCCGAAAAATGAATTATCTCCGGAGGAAATAAAGGCATTAGGACTTGGAGAAGGAGAATTTGTCGCCCATAAAGTTTACGGAGCAAACGTTCCCGGAAAAGAACCGCTTCTTGAAAAAGATCATGATAGATATTGGGGATGGGCAAAAATAGAAGGCGTTAATTCTGATTTTGTTTATGTTGCCGACAACTTTGTCTCCTACGGCCCCAAAATTGAACCTCAAAAATAGCTAGACTTTCCCTGCCATTTCGTTTTTGTTCCTAATTTCTTTTGATACAACTTTTGCTTGTTCGTCCATTTGGTAAACATAAGTTTCCCCGGTTCCTATCTCAAGATTTCCAATTTCCTCATCCGGTATGTTTTCAAGGTATTTAGCAAGTGCGCGCAAATCATTTCCGCTTGAAACAATCAAAATATTCTTTCTTTGTTTCAGTTTTGGCTCAATCTCTTCCTGATAATAAGGAATTTCCCGTTCGTAAACTTGCTTGAGGCTTTCGCCTTCTGGAATAGGATAATCCCAGCTGCGTCTTAATTTCTGAAATTCTTCTTCTCCAAGCTGATCTTTTACCTGCCACTTGTTTTTTCCAGTGTAAATTCCGTAATTTCGCTCATTCAAAGCTTCATTTTGAATTGTTGGAAGGGTTATGTCTAAAGTTTTTTTGATTTCATCAAGTGTTTGAATGGAACGGATTAAAGGGGAAGAGTAGCAGTAGTCAAAAGTAATATCTTTTAATTCCTCAGCGGTTTTTTGTGCCTGCTCAAACCCCTCAGGAGCAAGAGGAACATCTGTCCAGCCGGTCCAGAGCCCTTTTTTGTTGTATTCAGAAAGTCCGTGTCTTACAAGAACTAATGTTGCCATACTTATAATCCTAACAAACCAATTGAGAACATTACGAGCTTATTTATCAAAAATCCTAATGATAAATTCCCAATTGGCATGAGGAGTAAAAAGAACAATATAAATATTCCATATCGCTCAATTGACATATAGACACTTGCTAATTCATTTGGCAAAATTGCTGCCAAAACCCGACTTCCGTCAAGCGGTGGGATAGGGATGAGGTTTACAAATGCAAGGATCAAATTGTACAAAACTACGGTATATAGAAACGGTTCAAGACCTGAAAACCTTGCAAATTTGAGAATAAAAGCAGCTAACACCGCAATAAAAATATTTGTTAAGGGTCCGGCAAGAGCGGTCAAAGCCATATCTTTTTTTGGATCTTTAAAATGAAGAGGGTTGATAGGTACGGGTTTTGCAGCGCCAAAAAGAATTGGGGAGCCTGAGAAAATAAGAAGAGCTGGAACGATTATGCTCATGATTGGATCTATATGAGGAATTGGGTTTAAAGTCAGCCTTCCCATGACCCTTGCGGTAGGATCACCGAGTCTGTCCGCAACAACCCCATGCATAACTTCATGCAAAATAGCCGAAAAAATCAGAACTATTAAAGGAATAAGAAGCCCCATGAAGTATATAATACCAGATTGAGCTAAATTTTTGAAATTGATTTATCCCAGTTTAAGCTTGCCATGAGAAGGCTTTCTGTGTCTTTCTCTTGTTATCTCTGGATCTTGAAGAGTCCTATCATATTGTGCCGACACTTCTTGCCTTTGAGTATTTTCTCCACGTATGGATAATTTAAGGCACTCCTCAGAAACCCTTTCATCAATTTCTTTTGCATATACTTCAACAAATAATCCCAAGCTTGCAAGACTGTCAGATAAGACTATTCCTTGATTTGCCAGCTCGCGGGTTATTTGACTAGGTAAGGTTCCATTCAGAATGTCAATGTAAAACTGCAGCTCCCTTTTCGATATTGGCCCTTGATCATCAGATAGATGGTTTCTTGCAACTCTTGTTGAAATTGGTTTGCTTTGAAAAAGTAGAGACAGGAGTTTTGCTTGTTTTATAGCTTTCAAATAGTAACTTGGATATTTTGTAGCCTCACCATTTCCATCCAGCAAAACATCCGGAGCTAATAAATCATCAAACTCTACATCTTTGAAAGTAAGAGGTTTAGTTGCCTCTCCGTCTTTTGTGATTGATACACTTGCTTCAACGTTGTTTTTAAGAGGTTTTGTGACAATTCCATATTCGTGATTAGGATTTCTCCTTTGAGCCTCTTCCATTCTTTTCACGGCTTCAGTCAAAATACGCGCTCTTCTTTGAAGCACTTCTTGCGCTTCTTGAGGTGTGTTTGCTGTGCAATTATCTCCGTCCAAATAATATCCGCCGTTGGTATTTAGAAGATCTGCGTGAACAATCGAAAGTCCAGTATCCGCCAAAACTACTTTATTATAAAATTCAACCCGGTTTGGGATTGAGATGATTTCTTTTGCAAATCCGGAAGTTTTGCTTGGGTCAATTTTTCTGGCAAGATCATCTACTAGTATTTTACGATTTTTATGTGTGGTCAGTAATGTAGCAAGAACCCTAACATCACCTTCTGTAAGTTTTGCCGGCTTTGGATTTGTAATATTCTCCCTATCCTTATCTGAAAGAGCAATGTATTTGGGTTTGGGTTTTTCTTGAGATTTTTCAGGTTCTTTACCAATTAATTCGATCGTTCCATTGAAAATAACGATGGGTGTTCCTTTGTCATTTTGGGCTGTTTTGATAAGATCGGTTCCTTGTCCCAATTTGGCTTTTAACCCCCCCAACCTTTGCATAATGCTTTGCCTGTCAAACATAAGGCCGTGCCTTTGCGCAAGTTGGGCTAATTCCTCAAATGCAGGATTTCCTTGAGAAAATTTTTCAAGAACATCCAATAAAAATCCTTGTCTGAAAGGGGGAATTTGAGCGGTTCCGTTTGTTACTATTCCGCTTTTCAAGTCGACCTTAAAATGAGGAGATGCTTTTTCTTTTTGGTGGAAAGGGCTGGGTTGGTCTCTTCCGACTAAAAAAAGAGCAGGGGGTGTTCCTGCTAGAACTGCTGGACGGTCAGGAGTTTGCAATTCAGGTGAAGCCATTTTCCCCAAGTATAGCAAGCAGAGCTAAGCTTTTCAATAAGGTTTTGAAAGCAGTTTTTTCCAGTCTAGAATAGTGTTAATTAAATGTTTAAATTTAAAAAATTGAGATTTTCCATATTTGCGAGGGTAGTGGTGAACTCCTACTTCCTTAAATTTTGCCCCTTTTTTGTTAAGTGATGTTATAAGTTCAAAACATATGCCTCCCGACACGGATTTTAGCTTTTCCGGTTCGATAAGTTTTCTTCGAATGAGCCTGAAATCACAATCAATATCCCTAATTGGGAGTTTATAAACTTTTTTTGTTATATTGCTGTAAAAACTGCCTATGTATCTCCTCAAAAATGAGTCTGAGCGAGAGAGTTTGTAACCATTTACAACGTCAATTCCTGTTTCAAGTTCATCTATAAGAAGATTGAGTTCAGTAATATCATATTGCCCATCTCCGTCCGTATAAAAAACCCATTCCTTGTTTGAATTCTTAAATCCGTCAATTAATGTTCTCCCGTAACCTAAGTTTACCTTGTGAATAATTATCTTTAATTCCGGGAAGCTTTTTTTCAGCTTCTCAAGCACTTTTAGCGATTCGTCTTTTGATCCGTCTTCGATAACAACAACTTCAAAATCGGAGGTAAATTTCGGCAAGATGTCAAAAGCTTCCTTGACGAGTTTTCCGATTGTTTTGCTGTCGTTATAACATGGAAAAAATACGGATAAGCTATTTAACATTTTCATTTAAGCAACGAAATATCCTCTTGTGAAGAGACTAATTCCGGCAATAAGTAAAATTAATACTACGGTGAAATAAATAATTTTTACGGCTAAATTCTTATTTTCAAGAAACAACGTTATTGCGATAAAGAAGGGGAATAGGTGTAGGCCATATCTTGGCATTCCCTGGAAGGTTCCTGTTAGGGAGGGGATAAGAATTGAAGCTGCAAAAAAAAGCCAATATGAAAGTCTTATTTTTTTCCAAGAATATATTAAAAGAAAAATATAAAAGACTACGGAAAAAAGTTCAAAAAAAGCAATAAGATAGGGAAGGGTAAAAGAAGGGTTTAGGACAATTATTTTAAAATATCTAAAAACTACCTGGGGAGGAAGAATGAGTTTATCTTGCCCCCAGCCCTTCATTGAGGAAAAAACGGCAGTCCAGGATCCTGCGACAAGTTGGGTGTAAAAAAGATATAGCACAAAAGCTATTGGTACAAGGATAACCGAAAAAACCTTTGATTCTTTTATTTTTTTTAATGAAAAAGCTTCAAAAAATCTTGCCTTAATCTCTTTTTTATTCCAGTCGAAAGAGGCGTATTCAAATAAAATTATAAACACAAGCGCAAGGCCGTTTAGGCGGGTAAGCGTGGCAAGAAAAGCAAAAATCGAAGCCGTTAAGAAAGATTTTTTTCTTGAGAATAAAATCGTAAGACAAGCAAGGAGAAGAAAAAGGGAATCATTATAAACAGCGCCGTAATAAAAAGATGTGGGAAAAGTAAGAATTATTAAAAGCAGAAGCGGAAATATTTTTTTTACTTTATCGATAACCGTAATGCTGTAAATAACGAGCAGAGCAAAGAAAAGGGATAGGCCTGAAATTATTTGTGCGGATAATAGATAGTTTAGATAAAAAAACCTATTTAAGCTCAGCATCAAGGTTTTTATAAGCAAAGGGTAAAAAGGGAAAAAGGCATTTTCGAGCGTATGGTAGCCGTTTTGGGCAATCTCCATATAATGCATTCCGTCAAAATTTCCCCAAACCCAGAGAAGATAGGGGAGTCTTGCGCCAAAAAGCAGCATTGGAGTAAATTTGGGGTTAAGAATTATGAAAAAAGTTGCCAAAAACGCAACTAAAAGGCAAAATATTTTCCAAGCCAAGAATCCGAAAAGGATTTTTAAAAAAAATTTTTTGGTCATTAGTTTTTTGCCGAATGCTATACCTAATATGTTAAATATTTGCAGAATAAAACTTGGCTATTAGCTTTATTATTTTATCAATAGTTTCTTTTTTAAGGAAAGGATTGATAGGCAGACTTAAAATCTGTGCAGCTTGTCTTTCCGCGTTAGGAAAATCACCGAGTTTATAACCCAAAAAAGCAAAAGCCTTAAGCAAATGAATTGGATAGGGGTAGTGTATCCCTGTTTCGACACCATTTTTATGAAGAAATTTTTTTAAAGAGTCTCTTTTTTTTGCCCTAATTACAAAAAGGTGCGGAACGGGATTCGATTCAGGATCTGAGCTAAGAGGGTGGATAAACTCCTCAAGGTTTTCTTCTTTAATCCTTTTTCTATAATACTGAGCTAGTTCAGCCCTTTTATTGAATTTTGGTTTTATCTTTTTAAAGTAGAAATTCAAAACTCCGGCCTGAAGCTCCGGTATTCGGCTGTGTCCTGATAGAAAAGCGCTATTAAATCTTTGCGACTCTCCGTAAGATTTGGCCATTAAAAAATATTTAGAGAAGGCCTCGTTTTTTGTACAAATGGCTCCGCCGTCTCCCAACGTCGCCAGGTTTTTGGTTGGGTAAAAAGAGAAGCATCCTATGTCTCCAATTGTTCCTGTGGGTAGCCCTTTGTATGTTGTCCCAAATGATTGGGCGCAATCTTCAATTAGGGTTATCTTTTTGCCTTCAAGCAATTTTTTGATCCCGCCAATATTTGTTGTATTGCCGTACAAGTGGACCAGAACGACTGCTTTTGTTTTATTGTTTAAAGCTTTCTTTAAGGCTTCAAGGCTCATTTGTCCATTTTCATCAACGTCTATTGGAACCGGTTTTCCTTTGGAAAGACATACTGGAAAAGCGGTTGGATAGGAATTTACAGGAAAAATTATTTCATCGTCTTCCTTTAAATTAAGACAAGAAAGGGAAAGAGAAAGCGCGTCATGTCCTGATGCCAGAGTGGTGATAAATGGTGTTTTTAAAAACTGTTTAAGGGATTTTTCAAGTTTTTTAACCTGTAATCCGTTAAAATAAATCCCTGAATCAACGATATCAAGCACAATCCTAGTGTTTATTCGGGAATTTTTAGTGTGATGATTTATAAATAGTGAGGATTTAACTTTCACAAATTAATCCCGTTGGGGCTTCCAGAAATCTTCTCCTAAAGTATCCCAAGGAATTCTTTTTTCATCCGGATCATTTGGGTTAAATTGTTCATTAACAAAATAAAATAGCTCTATCTCCTTTGGCGAGAAACAGGCTGAGCCGTGTGCAACACCTTTTGGAATAAAAAGCATTTTAGACTGTCCCCCTCCGAGGACAATTCTCATAGTTTCCCCACAAGTTGCGGAATCTTTTCTTAAGTCCCATAGGCCGACCAGCATATCATATGCCGGAGGAAGATACCAAACTTCGTCTTGCTTAAAATGTATGTGCCAGGCTTTGATTGAATTAGGGAAAAGCCTGGTTCTGTTAATTTGTTCCAGTCTAAACCCAGGAAATAGCTCTAGTTCCCCGTTTGCTATTCTGCAAATCTCCGAAAAATCGCCTTCTTCACTGAGAAAATTTTTAACGGCAACAACTTTTACTCCTTCAATATTTTTTTGGGGGGTATAGTCTTGTTGATAGACTTTGTTTTTGAATTTCTCGTCAATGTCTTCTATATTTAATATTTTTGACATAGCTTTAGAGTTAATTTTAGTTGGAATACGCTAAATTGTCAACTATATTTCATTGAAAAGGGAAGAGGCTTGTGTTAAAATGTTAAAACTTCTAAAAAAAGGGGGATTTATGCGTGAGCGACAATATAAAAACAAATACATCAAGAACTTCTAAAGCCCAAGGCGCCCATTCAACAGGTTCAGGGCAAGCTTCATCCATGGCTGAGCTTATGCAACGCCTTGGAAATTCAGTTACGACTCTTAAAAAAGGCGATATAGTCGAGGGGACTGTCAAGAAACTTACCCCAAATGAAATTCTTCTAGATATTGGTGCAAAAGGAGATGCCCTCGTTATCGAATACGACAAGCAAAATCTTGAAAACTTACTCTCATTTCTAAAAGAAGGGGATAAGGTTAAGGCTTCAGTAATTTCACCCGAATCAGAAGAGGGTTTTCCGGTCGTTTCTCTGCGAAGGATGCTTGATGATATGGTTTTTGGAAAATTTGAAGACCTTTCGAATAATGATAAATCATTCACGGTTTCAATACTTGATGCTACCCGTGGCGGTTATTTTGCCCAAACAGATCAAGGCGTAAAAGGTTTTCTTCCTAATTCTCAAGTCCTTTCAGAAGAATCTCTGGTTGGAAAGAACTTAGAAGTCAAAATTATTGAGTATGACAGAAGCAAAAAAAGAGTTATTTTCTCCCAAAAAGCAACACATTATGTTATGGACCATGCCAAACTTGCCAAGATTGCAAAGAAAAATGACGTTGTCGAGGCTACAGTAACTGCGGTTACTCCTTACGGAATTTATGTTTCAATAAAATCTCCTGAAGGGGAAGCTGAAGGATTTGTCCATATTTCAGAGATTTCTTATGACAGGGTGGAGAATATTTCGTCCTTATTCCAAAAGGGAGCAATTATTAAAGCTCAAGTCTTGGACATCGATATGGAAAATAGGCGAGTCAACCTGTCAATTAAGAAACTTGAAAAAGATTCTTTTGAAGAAATTAAGAACAAATATGAAAAAGAGCAAAAAGTTAAAGGAAAAGTAAAAACTGTCGCTTCACGCGGTATAACAATTGAGTTGCCAGAAGGTGTAAACGGCTTTATTCCATCGGACAAAATTCCCAGCTCCACAACTTACAAAGAAGGAGACGAACTTCAAGCGGAAGTTTCAGATTTTGATATGAAACGCCGTGTGATCATTTTGTCACCTATTCTTAAAGCGGTTCCAATAGGTTATAGGTAATTTCCAATTTCAGTAAATAGTTTATGGCAAGTAAAACTAAGTTTATTTGTTCGAGTTGTGGCTACGAGACACAGAAATATGTTCAACTCCTGCTTGTTCCTCATAAAATTCGGAACAATGCGGAGCCTCAACATATTTCCCCTTTTTTGTTTATAATTCCAATCAATGAAAAAAACTAATACTAATTTTGTATGTAATGCGTGCGGGTACCAGACCGGGAAATGGTACGGACGTTGCCCTGAATGTAGCTCTTGGAATTCTTTTGAGGAAATTCAGGTTCAGGAAGTGAAAAAGAATTCCCCCTCAGATTTTGGATCTTCTGCTCCTTCTAAAATTTCCGATATCAAAAGCCTTGAGCAAAAACGCGTTTCTACTGGTTTTGAAGAATTTGACCGTGTTCTTGGCGGAGGGATTGTGCCGGGTTCCGTTATCCTTCTTTCAGGGGATCCGGGAATCGGAAAATCGACATTGCTTCTTCAGCTTGCATTAAATCTTTCAAGTAAAGATTCTTTCAAAGTATTGTATCTAACAGGAGAGGAGTCTGAATCTCAAGTAAAACTTCGTGCGGAAAGAATATTGGAAGATAAAAAAAAGAATCTGGACCTTTTTATTTTTTCGATAACCGATATTGATAAAGGGGTTTTTGAAGCTGAAAAAGAGAAATGGGATCTGGTAATTGTTGACTCAATTCAAACAATGGCAAGTAATTCATTTCCGGGGTTTCCGGGATCCGTTCCTCAAATCCGTTATGCAACCGGAAAGCTTGTCGCATATGCCAAGAAAAACCATATCCCCGTTTTTTTGGTAGGACATGTTACGAAAGAGGGGATTGTCGCCGGCCCAATGATTTTATCCCACATGGTAGATACGGTTTTATATCTTGAAGGGCAGAATATGACAGGAACAAGGATCTTGCGGTCCTTTAAAAACAGATTCGGAGACACCTCCGAAGTCGGAATATTTTTAATGCAGGAACAAGGTCTGGTTGAATTAAAAGATGCGTCAAGTTTTTTTATGGACAAAAATGACGTAAAGGTGCCTGGAGCATGTCTTACTGTAATAATGGAGGGTACAAGGCCGATTTTGGTTGAAATTCAGGCTCTGGTAGTGCCTTCTGCTCTTACTTTTCCGAGGCGTGTTTCAACAGGAATACCGGAAAAAAGACTTGAATTGCTTCTGGCAGTCTTACAAAAAAACCTAAAACTTCCTTTTGAACGGATGGACGTTTTCGTAAATGTTGTGGGAGGTCTTCGAATCACAGAAACTGCAAGCGATTTGGCAGTTTGTCTTGCTTTAATTTCGAGTTTGAAAAATATACCGATGAATCACAACGTTGCAATTGCGGAAGTTGGACTTTTAGGCGAGCTTAAAACTGTTTTGAGTCTTGATAAGAGAGTGAAAGAGGTAAATAAATTAGGTTATAAAAATGTACTGACTGTAAAAGACGGCAGATTTTTGAGAGAATTAGTAAAGTGACATCTTAATTAAGTCTTAAAAAACATATGGCAAAAGCTAAAAAAAATAGCACAACAATTAAAAAAACAAAGCCGGAGAAAGAAAAAAATCCTATTCAAAAAGCGGAAGCATTGGCGGGAAATCTTTTGATGCAAAATATAATGCTGCCAAGGAAGGTTGTACAACAAATTGCAGAAGAAGTAGGAAAAGTTGTGAGTAAAAGTATGGCAAGAACAAGAAGGAAAAAGAAGGTTTCGAGTAAAAAAGTTGACAACCCAATTTTCCTTGATACGTCGGCAATTATCGACACCAGAGTCTTTGAGCTTATGAAGCTGGGAGTTTTTATCGGTAATTTTGTCGTGCTTGAAGGTGTTTTAAATGAATTAAAAAATATTGCAGATTCAAAAGACGACGTAAAGAAGGAGCGGGGAAGAAAAGCCTTGGATTTTCTGGACAAGATAAAAAAACAAAAAGGCGTAAAAATTATTGTTTCGCCTGATGAAGAAGAAAAACCTGTCGATGACAATATCATCCACCATGCAAAGAAAAACAAAGGGAGAATAATAACCTGCGATTACAATTTGTCCAAGAAGGCAAAAATAAGCAATGTTACCTCAATTGATCTTTATGAGATGGCAAATATTTTAAAAACCACGGCGCTTCCGGGAGAACAATTTTACGTAAAAGTGATTCAGATTGGTAAAGGGGAAGGCCAAGGGGTAGGGTATTTGCCGGACGGGACAATGATAGTTGTTGAGCACGGTAAAGATATGATTGGTAAAACAATTCAGGTAATAGTTTCCCGGATTATTCAAACAGACGCAGGCAAAATCCTTTTTGCAAAGATTCGGGATTAAAAAATCCCAAGGCTCATTTTTTCCCTCCACAACAACATAAAATCAATACCAATTTGCCCTTTGAATGCTGTTTTTAAGAGTTTTTATTAAGGTTTAAGGGGAAAGTAGAGTACTTGTTTTTGTAGAGGCTTAG
>JAKAHW010000002.1 GCA_021825285.1 bacterium | reverse complement strand
AAAGAATTGGAGGGTGAAAAAAAGAAAAACGAATTTTTGACCCAAAGGCTTTTTTATGTCAAAACAAATGGATTTGTAGAGGAGGAAGCCAGAAGAAAGTTGGGATTGGTAAAACAAGGAGAGCATACTGTAATTGCTCCTTCTGCGCCTACAAAAGAAGAGAAAACTGTAGAAATTGACACAAGACCGAATTGGGAAAAATGGTGGAGCCTTTTCTTCTAAATTATTTAATAAGTTTCTTAACTTCTTTTATTATTTTGCCTCCAAAGTCGTCACCTAAACCAATAAATCCTCCCAGAAAAGGGATGTGCGTTAATTCACTTACCGTTTTTAAAGAAATTCCTTGTTTTGCTAAATAACCGCCTAATCCTGCTCCTATAATTGCATTTTTTATTATGCTTTTTTTATCTTCTCCTCCTAACGCAACGCCAATAGATCCTCCTCCCATGATTATCGCAGCTTCGGAACCGATAGGAAAGCTTCTAATTTCCTCAGCTATTCCTAAAGTTCCTGCCACCACGCCTGCTAAAAAAATTGGGTCAGAAATTGTTTCTCTAATCATTTTCAAACCTTTTTCGAAACTTTGGGCAAGCCTATTTGCTTCATGAAGCGCTTGTTCTTCTTGCTGTCCCGCCGCCTCAACTGCTATATCCGCTCTTACGTCTTCTGTTGCTTCTTGATCCATGGTTTGAGCTTCTTGAATTTCAGTTTTTTTATTTTCTTTTGGTTCCCTGGGTTCATTTTGGGTTCTTGTTGGCTCTTGGGATTTTTCAGTTATTTTAATTGCTTGTGGTTTTTCCAAAACTGCAACATTGCCTAATTCTTGGGAGCCATCCATGTCTTTATATTGAAGGGAATTGAGGGAAAAGTCAATTGTACCAGGGGTGGGGATCGAACCCACGACCTCAGGGATATGAATCCTGTGCTCTAACCAACTGAGCTACCCTGGCAAGACCTTTCCGTATTTTAACATAACTTCTTCTCGATTTAAACTTAAATCTGAGGCTATTTTTTGACTTTTTGGGTCAATTTAGGTATGATTTGATATTATGTTGGAAGCTTTCTTTGGAGGAATCATTAGTTTTATAATCTTGACCCTTTTTACTCATCCTAAGTCCAGGATTAATAAAAAGCTGCCTGAAAAAAAGTATAAAAACGTTCAGCTCTTCCCGAGAATTAATTTTTCAGCCAAAAATCGCGTATTCCATTTCCATCACTGGATCTTTCTTACTCCTGTTCTTCTCTTTCTTCATAATCTTACGCATTCGGACATTTTAAACGGCGCGGTTTTAGGAGGAATTATTCAAGGCCTTCTTTTTAAGGACAGATTTAAAATTATTTCAAAAAAAGAGGATTATCATGAGCAAGTGAAAAGTTCTTCGATGAATGTTCCTTTGGTTGGAAGGGTTGGAAAAAGAATTGTTCCGGATGCAATAAGACGAAAAGTCGTTTAATTTCCTCATAATTTCCTTTTGAGCTCGAATCTGCTATAATCTTTTTAACGCGCGGGGTAGTGTACAGCTGCACAGGAGGCTCATAATCTCCTAGACAAGGTGCGACTCCTTGCTCCGCAACACATTCGCTCACTTTGTTGAGCTCAAACACATTCTATGTTAGTTCAGGCACATTCTTTAGTGTAAGCAACTCTCTTGATATAATAACTTCACATGTTGGACCAATTTGATAATCGCCCGATTGGAATTTTTGACTCAGGAGTAGGCGGTTTAAGCGTCTTTACCGAGATCAAAAAATTATTACCAAAAGAAAATTTCATATTTTTTGCCGACCAAGGGCATGTCCCTTATGGCGGAAAGACAAAAGAAGAATTAGAGGCTCTTACAGATAGAATTTTGGCGTTTTTTATTTCAAAAAATGTTAAAACTGTTGTTATTGCCTGCAATACAGCCACGGTTTATGCAATTGATTCCCTAAGAGAGAAATACAAAATACCAATAATAGGAACGGTTCCAGTGATAAAAACTATTGCCAAAATTACAAAAACCGGAAAAACGGCAGTATTTTCGACCCCTGCAACCGCAAAAAGCGAGTATTTAACACATCTTATAGCTAAGTTCGCCAATGGAATAATGGTTTTTAAAGTCGGAGGAACCGGATTGGAAGAGTTAGTGGAAGAGGGAAAACTGGATAGCCCTGAAGCTGATAGGGTCCTCCACGAGTCGCTTGAGCCATTAATGAAGGAAAATGTTGATGCTATAGCCTTGGGATGCACTCATTATCCGTTTTTGCGAGCAAAAATTGAGAAGATTGTTGGGACAAAAGTTTCTGTTGTCGATTCAGGAGGGGCGGTTGCAAGAAGGCTTAAGTTTATTTTGGAGCATAACGGGATTTTGGGAGATGTCAGGGATGAGGATTTTTACTATACTACGGGAGATGAGGGTAATTTTAAGCGAGTTGCTGAAATGCTTTTAGGAGAAAAGCTTAAAAATGTTGCAGGAATACAAATATGACAAATTATAAAGACAAAAAAGTTGCGATTTTGGGAGCAGGAGTCGAAGGAATTTCCTCTGCAGAATTTTTGGTAAAAAATGGAGCAGATGTAACGGTTTTTGACAAAAAAAATTCCGAATCGCTTGAAAAAGAGGTTTTGGATCAATTAAAGAAACTGAATATAAAACTAGTTTTTGGAAAAGATTATTTAAGGAAGCTTTCCGAATTTGACGTTATTGTTAGAAGTCCCGGAATTCATAAAGATATGGATGTACTTTCCGAGGCAAGAAAAAAAGGAAGTCTTGTCACTTCACAA
Organism: bacterium; assembly: GCA_021825285.1. The sequence goes on along the minus strand of JAKAHW010000002.1, from coordinate 17,567 downwards.
ACAAAAATATTTTTTGATATGTGTCCGGGAAAGATAATCGGCGTGACGGGAACCAAAGGAAAAGGAACTACTTCTTCTTTAATTTATGAAATGCTAAAAAAAGAAGGACTTGATGTTTATTTAGGCGGAAATATAGGAAATCCTCCCCTTACTTTTTTGGATAAATTGAATGAAAATTCATGGGTGGTTTTGGAGCTTTCAAGTTTTCAACTTCATGATTTGAGAAAAAGCCCGAACATAGCAGTTATGCTTATGGTGACAAGCGAACATTTAGACTATCACAAAGACGTTTATGAATATGTTGACGCAAAGAGAAATATTTTTCGGGCACAAACATCTTCCGATTTCGCAATTATAAATAAGGATTATCCGGCTTCAAATGAATCCGATATTGAGACCTTGGGGCAGCTTTATTATATTTCCCGAGAAAGAAGCGTTGACAAAGGAACATATGTAAAAGATGGAGCAATCTGGTTAAAAAATAAAGTTGAGGAAAAATTAATAGATGTTAAGGATATTTTGCTCCCGGGAAAACATAATTTTGAAAATGTCGCGGCAGCCGCTGTTGCTGCGCATCTGGCAGGTGTGTCATTAAAGTCAATTCGGGAAGTTCTGAAACAATTTAAAGGACTTGAACACCGATTGGAGCTAGTGAGGACTGTTCGGGGGGTTCGATATTATGACGATTCATTCTCAACCACTCCCGAAACCGCAATTGCAGCAATTGAGGCATTTGACGCACCGGAGATTTTAATTCTTGGCGGTTCAGGAAAAGAAAGTGATTTTTATGAACTGGGTAAAACAATTCGTGAAGCAAAAAACATCAAAGCAATTATTGGAATTGGGTATGAATGGGAGAGGATGAAGTCCCAATTTCCAGTTTCCAATTTCCAGTTTCCAATTTTCGAAGACTGTCTTAATATGGAAGATGTTGTTGAAAAAGCTGCAGAAATCGCAACAATTGGAGACGTAGTCTTGCTTTCACCCGGCTGTGCCTCTTTTGGAATGTTTAAAAACTACCACGAAAGAGGAAACCAATTTAAAGAAGAAGTAAATAATTTGATACAATAATTATCATGAGTAAGGTAATTTTTTCAGGAGTTCAGCCTTCAGGAAACCTTCATATAGGAAATTATATTGGTGCGCTTTCACAGTGGAAAAAGGTTCAAGATGAAGCAGAATGTTTTTTTTGTATCGTTGACTTGCATGCAATTACAGTTCCTCAAGACCCAAAGATATTAAAAGAGAAAATTTTGGAAGTAGCCGCGCTTTATATTGCAGCAGGAATTGATCCTCAAAAAGCACATATTTTTGTGCAGTCGGAAAATCCTGATCACGCAAATCTTGCATGGATTTTAAATTGTGTTACTCCATTTGGCCAATTAAACCGAATGACTCAGTTTAAAGATAAAAGTGAAAAACAGCAAGAAGGGACAACGGCCGGACTTTTTGATTATCCAGTTTTAATGGCGGCAGATATTCTTTTGTATCAAACAGATGAAGTGCCGGTGGGAGAGGACCAAAAGCAGCATATCGAGTTGACACGTGATTTGGCAGAGAAGTTTAATAAAACATTTGGTGAAGCATTTAAACTTCCCGAACCGAAAATACAAAAAGAAACCGCAAGAATTATGAGTTTGCAGAATCCTATCTCCAAAATGAGCAAATCTGACGAAAACCAAATGGGAACAATAAATTTATTGGACAGCGAAGAGACAATTCGAAATAAAATAATGCGGGCAGTTACGGATTCCGAAGGTTCTATTCAATATTCACCTGAAAGACCTGCAATATCAAACCTTTTGACAATTTATTCCGCCGTTTCGGAAAAAAGCATTGATGAATTGGTACAAGAATATCAAGGAAAAGGTTATGGAGAGTTCAAATCTGGTTTAGCAGAAGGAATTGTAGGTTTTTTGAAGCCAATTCAGGAAAAATATAAACAAATTAGGGAAGACGAAGTTGGTTTAAGAAGAATTTTGGATGAGGGGCGGGATTATTCAATTTCAAAATCAAGTGAAACCCTCAAAAAAGTAAAAGAATTAGTAGGCCTCAATAGAGTTTAATTCCCTCAGCGTGGTAAAATATCCTCATGAAGCAAGCGCATGTTTTTATCTCAGGTTTTGTCCAGGGTGTACGTTTTCGAAGGTTTATAAAAGATAATGCCCAAAAGCTGGAGATTAACGGATGGGCGAGAAATACTCGGGATAACAGGGTAGAGGCACTTTTTGAAGGAAAAGAAGAAAATGTTAAAAAGTTAATAGAAGTATGTAATAAGGGGCCATTTTTTGCTGAAGTAAAAGATGTTGTAGTGGAATGGGAAGAGGCAAAGCAAATGTTTGAAAATTTTCAAATAATGTAATATCTAAATTAAAATATGAAAATTTCTTCAAAAAAAGTTGCGATAAAATTGATAAAAGGGTACAGAAAAACCCATTTTTTACAAAGACAAATTGCAAAAACAATTTTTATGACAGAGAATATCTGCCGTTTTACACCCACATGCTCTGAATACACCGAGGAAGCTATAAGAAAATATGGAGTAAAAAAAGGGACCCTTCTTGGAGTAAAAAGAGTTTTAAGATGTAATCCGGCCACAAAAGGCGGATATGACCCCGTTCCTTAGCTTCCCAACGGATGTTTTTTATGGTATAATTCATCGATAAAAATGAGCACCAAACAAAAGGGTAGGAGAAGAGTTGGATTACGGATGAAATTCACCTGGAAAGATCTTCTTCTTTATGGATTTTTATTTTTCTTTCTTCTTTTTATAATGCTTGGAATAAGCGATTTCACTTCCACTGGAGGAAGCAAAGAAGTTCCAATTTCAAAGCTTGTGCAAGATATTAAAGACAAAAAGGTAAAGGAAATTTCAATTTCGGATGCAAAAATTAATATTGCCTACAACAATGGTGATCAGGCCATTTCAAGGAAAGAAGCAAATACCTCAATTTATGAAGTTTTGAAAAATTCAGGAGTTGATCCAAATGCTGTTAAGGTAAATGTGAAAGATGAAGCCGGAATGAATGTTTGGATTAATATTATTTCTTCATTTCTCCCCGTGATTTTGATAATCATTTTTTTCTATTTCATCTTCAGACAGGCAAGAGGAGCACAGGAAAATATTTTTTCTTTTGGGTCAAACAAGGGAAAAACCTTTAATAAAGACAACCCCAAAACTACTTTCGCGGATGTTGCGGGAGTTGATGAAGCCAAACAGGAATTATCAGAAGTTGTAGATTTTCTTAAAAATCCTGAAAAATATAGGGCAATGGGAGCAAGGACTCCAAAAGGAGCACTACTTATTGGTCCTTCAGGAACCGGTAAAACCCTGCTTGCGCGCGCAGTTGCAGGAGAAGCACAGGTTCCATTTATCTCAATTGCAGGTTCGGAATTTATGGAAATGTTAGTTGGAGTAGGAGCCGCACGTGTAAGAGATTTATTTGCGACAGCTAAAAAAACTCAGCCGGCAATAATCTTTATCGATGAAATAGATGCAATAGGAAGGCAACGCGGAGCAGGAATTATGGGAGGACATGATGAGCGCGAGCAAACGCTTAATCAAATTCTTGTTGAAATGGACGGTTTTACTCCGAATGAACAACTGGTTGTTATCGCAGCAACAAATAGGCCTGACATTTTAGACCCAGCGTTGGTTAGGCCGGGACGTTTTGACAGAAGAATACTGCTTCCACTTCCGGATATTGAAGGGAGAAAAGCAATCCTTGGTATTCATGCAAGAAATAAGCCTTTTGCCCAAACTGTAGATTGGGAAAAAGTGGCAAGGCGTACTGTCGGGTTTTCGGGAGCAGATCTTGAAAACATGCTGAATGAAGCAGCCATATTGGCAGCAAGACTCAACAAGAAATTAATTGATGAAGCAGATTTGGAAGAATCGGCAACAAAAGTAAAAATGGGTCCTGAAAAGAGACGTATGCAAAGCGAAGATGACAAAAAGATTACGGCATATCATGAATCAGGCCATGCGCTTGTTTCATATTTTATGCCGCATACGGATCCGGTTCATAGGATTTCCATAGTTGGACGAGGTATGTCTTTGGGTCACACTTTAATTCCGCCAAGTATGGATAGGGTACATGAGACAAGAACCAGGCTTCTTGAAACAATTGCAACAATGCTTGGTGGAAGAGCAGCAGAAGAATTAATTTTTTCTGAAATGACAACAGGTGCGGCGGATGATATAGAAAAAGCGACTTCGTTGGCTCGGACAATGGTTATTGAGTATGGAATGAGCCAGCTTGGACCAATAAATTATGATGTTGAAAAAGCCAGGATGATGGGTGAGCCTTCAAGTATTTCAAGCGAAATGCAGTCAAAAATCGACGAAGAAGTAAATAGGATTATGAATGATTGTTTTGTTCAAGCAAAAAAAATCCTGAAAGTTAACAAATTAAAACTTGACAAAGTGGCAGGTGTTTTGCTTCAAAAAGAGACACTTGAAGGAGATGAGTTTGAGAAGTTGTTAACAGAAAAGTCGGCTAAAAAGGTTCCAAACGGCCCCACTGTTTAGTTTCTCCAAAATCTATTTGAAAACAAAAAGTGTATTAGATGATATAATTTTTTTATGAATGGTTTTGCTCATCTTTTAGTCCGAAATCCCAAAGACGATGAGACTCCGATAGAATCGGCAACTCAAATTTTCTCATCAGTTCTTTCTTATCCTTATATTCCTCTTTGGAGAAGAACTTATATCCATCCTTCCTCATACGCTTTCGAAATATTTTTAATTAAGCAAACCGTTTACCTTTACGTTACGGCACCCGAGGATAAAGAGACTCTTGTTTCAAGCGTAGTGTCCGCTTCTTTTCCCAAATCACATCTAACCAAAACAAATGATCCGATGGAAGAAGTTTTTAAATGCAAAAATTTAGCTTATGGGCAACTTGTCCTAAATTCATATCCTTATTTACCTATTAAAACTTATGCCGATTTTAAGGATGTTGATACTCTTTCCTCACTTCTTGGGTTTCTTTCCAAACAAAATGATGACGTAAAAATGGCTGTTCAAATTTTGGTAGAACCCGCAACTTTTCCTTGGCAATCAAGAGCGGTTGAAATGGCCGGACATATGCTTCTTGATACGGCAGCTTCAATTCCCGGAGATGTGACAAAAGCAAGATATGCTCAAAACCCGCAAAAGCTTCTTATGATGCAAAAAGCTGCTTTCCAGGGAGGCCATGCGGTTGTCAGGCTTATTGTAGGGTCGGATACCATAAATCCCAAACCTTATCTTGCAAACTTGGCAGGAACTTTTGGAAGCTTTTCTCTGGGAGAAGGGAACCAATTCGTTTTCAGACGTCCTTTAATTAGAAAAAAAAGATTCCTTGAAAGATTGAAGACCCGTAAAATGGGGCTTTTCGAAAAAAGATACCAAGTTTTAAATGCTCAAGAGCTTGCAACGATTTGGCATCCACCGGGATTTTTGATGGGCGGGCTTAAGAATATTGCCTGGGGCAAAACATTGCTAGGTGAACCGCCTGAGAATTTACCGGCGATAACAAACGTTACGGAGGAGGACAAGCAGGATATCAATTTCTTTGCAAAAACTGAATTTAAAAATAAGGAGACGATTTTTGGAGTTAAAACTCCTGACAGGAGAAAGCATGTTTACGTTATCGGAAAAACAGGTGCCGGAAAATCAACTTTAATCGCCAACATGGCAATTGATGATATAAGAAAGGGCAGGGGAATTGGGATAATTGATCCTCACGGAGATTTGTCGGAAATTATTATGGATTACATTCCAAAAAGAAGACTTAACGACGTTGTTTATCTTGAACCTTTTGATACCGAACGGCCATTTTCTCTCAATGTTTTGGAAATCCATAATAAGCAGCATAAGGATTTAATTTCTTCAGGAATTGTTTCTATTTTCCATAAAATTTACGGCGAGAGCTGGGGCCCAAGACTTGAGTATATTCTTAGAAACGTTATTTTGACCTTGCTTGACGTAGAACAGGGGACTTTAATTGATGCCTTAAGAATTTTATCTGACGCTGAATTCCGTAGAAAAATAGTCGCACAGTTATCAGATCCTGTACTAAAAAATTTCTGGGAAGCGGAATTTGAGAAAATGCCGGATAAATTACGTACTGAAGCAGTAATGCCAATCCAAAACAAAATTGGGCAATTTGTTTCGTCTCGCATGATAAGAAATATAATCGGCAATCCGACTTCTTCAATTAATCTCCAGCAGATTATGGATGAAGGGAAAATACTAATTCTTAATTTGTCTCAGGGAAAATTGGGTGAGGATAACGCAGCGCTTCTGGGTGCCATGATTATTACCCAAATACAGCTTGCCGCAATGAATAGGTCATTCATGAAGGAGCACGAGAGGAAGGATTTCTTTCTTTATGTTGATGAGTTCCAAAATTTTGCCACGAGCTCTTTTGTAAAAATTCTGTCTGAAGCCAGAAAATATCGTTTATCGCTTATTTTGGCTAACCAATACAGCGACCAATTGGAAGAAGAGATAAGACGAGCAATTTTCGGTAACGCAGGGACACTTATTTCTTTTGTTGTCGGAGCGCATGATGCATACTTTTTAACTAAAGAGTTCGCAGAAATATATTCGGAAAATGATTTGGTATCGCTTGGAAAATTTGAAACGGTAATAAAGCTTTCTATAGACAGCATGACATCGGGTCCATTCCCGGCTACGACCTTACCTTTGCCGGCGCTTAAAAATGATAACAAAGAAAAAATAATCCAAGTTTCAAAAGAAAGATTCGGAAGAAAAGTTGCCTCACACTAATCCTTTGTTGCATCTTATAGTCGTTTTGTTATAATCATTTCCATTACTAGCAATTACCGCTTTTGCGTGCGGTTTTTTTGCAGATTATTAGCACATTGAAAATTGATTGCGGAAAACTTCTTTCCAAATTATCCTTTTTGCATGGATAGTATTTGTTTTTGCCTTTCTTGGGGTAAATTGTTGCCTCCGGGAAGGCAAAAACAGAAATGGAGGAAGAGTTGAAACGTCGGATAGTGTTGGTTCTTGTGTGTCTTGCGATCTTTGGGATCTTTCCCACAGCCGCAGTAGCTCAGACCAACGATTCACAGTCTGTCCAGAAGCAAGAGACCACCGAGTCAGAAGGTTCTTGGACAGGCATGGCAGTAGCATCCCTAGCAATGCTTACGGGAATGTCAGGGATTGCTGTTCTCACCGAAAGAAAGGCCTCAAGATGGCGAAGGCCGTCAAGGCGGTTGCGAAGGTAGTTCTGGTGAGATTCATCGTCAACGAACGGAGTTCAAGGAGGACTTTCATGGGTTTGTTCAGTCGTGGGTCCGGAAATAAGGCCAAAAAGCCTCCGGAGCAGGTAGACAAGAAGATCGAGCCTCGTACTTTGACCATCGTGGTTCCCTTCAGAACCGGCCAAAGCTGCCATCACATCTCAGTGACGGCGGAGAGCCTTTTCTCAAGGTCAGACCTAGCTCAGGTCATTGACAGGCCCATCAGGTCCATGCTGGAGGGTGTTGCTCCCGAGTCCTGGCAGTCGCTTCTCCAGCAGGAGTCAAGCGCACTTCAGGAACAGCTCAGAGCAAGGCATCCGGCCGGCGCCGTCACGATCCAGAACATCAGCGTCGAGCTTGCTCGATCATGACAGTCAAGTCGACCGGAAAACCAGGAAGGGTTGAACCATGAGTCTCGCGGCCATCGCGCTTGCGGTCTTTGGTGCTTTCGCCCTGTCCTTCGGGATTGGCGGAACCATCGTCGAACTTCACAGCCTGTAGGCACAAGATGCGTGTGAATCTGATCGCCCACCATGACTTTCCGGAAGGAAGAAGGCAACTCAGCTTTCGGAGAGTGAACACCATCGCCGTTGCCGTCGTGCTCGCTCTTGTCCTAGTCTTGGGAGAAAGGCTTTAAGATGGCGCGTCATCAGCAGATCCTTGGACGGAATCACACCGCCCACCGGCACGAAAAGCGCCGATCGCGCATCCAGAACAAGAGTCCGGGAGGATTCTTTGTTCGCCACAGAGGAGCGTTCATCTATTGTTCATTAGTAATCCTTGCCGGAATATTTCTGGACTTAGGGTTTTACTACGAACTATTAGATGTGCGCGCATTCTAGTCAGACCCGTCTTTGGCGTGGTAAGTATTCGGACGGAGCTCGAAAGGAAAGGAAGTGTACAAGCACTGCCAAAATCCAACTCGAATCCGAGTAAGTAAACATCCGCAATCAACCAGGTTTTGGGGGTATGTTCCTTGAAAGGTACAAACGTTTCGGTCTTCCGAAACACTCGCTTACGCGACACCAACCTTTCTAAATCACCCCTACCTATCTTCAATTGACAATTTCCACTTCGCTTCGCTCCCTGAAGGTCTTCAGGGTAAACAGTGTAAGTCCTTCGTTCCTCAGGATGAACAATTACCAATTTCCAATTTAACAATTAATTCCACTTCTTTTTATCTACGAATCAATACGAATTAAATTTCCTAAAGTTTTATTATTCTTAATTCATGAATCTTAAATCCGGAATCTTATAAGGGTTGAATTGCTTTTATATTAGTATTACAATCCAAATTAATACATCAATTATTGCCAAGGGTATGAATAGCATATATCTTTGGTGATTTTTGGTTTGCACATTAATAATTGATTTACGGAAACATATTTTCTTTTTTGCCTTTATGCATTGTAAAAACAAGAAAATATTATTAGGGTATTATTTTATTTTGGCGAAGGCATTTCTTAATGGAGGCCACTATAAGAATTATGAATTCAGAATTATGAATTAAGTTTTTATAGTGTCTTCCGTTAGGGAATTTTGCGCCATGGTTTCTCCGACCGCACATGGTAGTTTCATTAGCATTTTTCCCTGAAAGGTAGGAGGATAGACACGTATCACGTTACTCGACCTGTTTGAAGAACTACCCTCAGACAAAAATGAGCGAATGATTGACGACCTTTGGTTTTCCAGAGCTTGCTCTGTTAACCGCCAAGGTATCTCTATGAAAGGAGAAAGTCTCTTGAGACGTCTGACCACGACGACCTGACATCGGACGCTACAGCCACAATTCAGCAAGAGCACGACCGTGTCTAACTACTGGATTACCATAGAGAGGGGCACTGTATAGGTGGCCAAGGTACTCAAGAAGCTTGGAGTTTGGGTTTACCCGCTCTGAGTATTCGCCAGGTTTGGTGGAGGGAAGTCAAGAAAGGTGCCATTTGGCGCCGGAGAGGAATCCATCGCTTGAGCAAGGAAATCGCTCAAACGGTGAGGTCCAAGAAAATCGGGGCACTCGTCGCCATTATCGCGGTTATTGCGGTGGTCGGTCTCTACCTGAGCGGTGGAACGGTACACGCGCAAACCGCGACGAATGACGCAGTCGTCACGATCTCACACGGCCTCGCCGCAACGAACATCGACACCAACGGCGTCGATACCGTCCACCCGCCGGGTCTTGCGTCTTCGCCATTCCCGGGCACGTGGGCTACGATCGAAAGCACGCGGAACAGCGTCACGAACGTCGGCATCGTCAACCACCCACCTGGGTTTGCGCCTGTCGCAGTAGTCCCGGGCACGTGGAACACGATCGAATCGTCGAATAGCGTCGTCACGAACGTCGAAAGCGCCGGCCTGATGAGGGATAGCCAATATGTCATTGTTGCTAGCAGCAACATCGTAGGCCAGAGGACCTTCGGCGCGGCCAACAGCCTGGCTAACCCGAACATCACGGACACTATCGGCTCGAACACGTCGGCTGGCACCACGTCAGTCTTCGGCGTCGACATCATCGCCCTCGCCAGTTCACCAGTCGCGACCATCGTCGTCCTTGCGCTGTTTGCGACCCTTTTCGCCTCGGTTGTGGCCATCGTCGCTTCGTCGATTGCTCGCACGATGCGTGCATCACAGCTTCCCACGACGACCCGCCGACCCGCCCATACGAACGCCAACAACCGATGGCTGATCGTTCGTCTGGCGACCCAGGTCATCATGATCGCGTCGATCACTGACGGCTTCACCCGCGCCGGCCAGGCCATCAAGAACGCTCCGCGTGAACTGCACGTCAAGCGTTTCGACATGCGCGCCGCCGGCCACTTGGGCTTTCCCTTCGCCTGACTACAGCGTCACACGAGGACTGAAGGCCCGAGCCTTTTGAACATCCCTGAAGAGGAGAAGCTTTGCTTGTAAGAGCTCACGAGCTGGCTTTCCCGCTTCACCCCTAGCCCTTAGGAATAGCACCGCTACCCGCGCTGCACACTCCCTTGGGGACTTTTTTCCGTAAATCATGTGAGGTTTCTGGGGATATGTCCTTGTAGGTCATAGTCGGTTTCCGACAGTCCGCACTCATTGCGAACACCTACTAAATCATCCCCATCTTTTTCTTAATTCTTAACTCTTAAATCTTAAATCTTGATATAATATCCACATGCAGGAAGACCTCAAAAAAGAAATTTTTATGCTTGTTGACGGTTCTGCCATTGTTCACCGTGCATATCACGCCATGCCGCCTTTTACGACCAAAGAGGGGGTGCCTACTGGCGCAGTTTACGGCTTTTTTTCCATGATTTTAAAACTTATCCAAGAACTTCATCCGGCACACATTGCTGTGGCATTTGATAGGCCAAAACCGACGTTCCGCCAGCAAATGTACGCAGGTTACCAGGCTCAACGTCCAAAAGTTGAAGGAGATTTATCAGACCAATTCGGAATGATAATAGAAATTTTAAAAACCGCAAAAATTCCTGTTTATGCAGTTGATGGATATGAGGCAGATGATATTATCGGGACCATTTCTGAAAAAGCAAAAGCGACAGGACATCTGGTTTACATAATTACAGGAGACCGCGATATGCTGCAGCTTGTGAATCATAAAACAAAAGTTTTGATGCCTATTAAAGGAATTTCCGAAGTAAAAATATTTGATGAGGATAGGGTTCTTGAAAAATACGGGGTAAAACCATCCCAAATTATTGAATTAAAAGCACTGACCGGGGACGCATCCGATAATTATCCGGGGGTTGCAGGAATTGGTCCCAAAACTGCGGCCAATTTGATAAATAAATATGGAACAGTTGAAGAAGTTTATAGAAATTTAGGAGAAATAGGCAGCAAAAACCAATCTTTAGGGCAAAAGTTAATTGACGGGATAGACGCTGCTCAAATGGCGCATACTCTTGCTACGATTTTGACTGACGTCCCTTTTTCATATGATTTTGAAGATTGCTCTGTCAAAAACTTAGGAGTAAAAGAGTTAAAAGAGGAGCTTGAAAAATATGAATTCAAAACTTTGCCGAAAAGAATTGATGAGATTTTTGGAGGAAGCAATGATGTTAGAAAAACACAAATGAAGTTATTATGAAAATAGCAATAGTCCACGACTATATAAAAGAATACGGTGGGGCAGAGAGAGTTGTGGAAGAATTAATTAAAATTTTTCCGGAGGCAACCGTTTACACAACTATTTTTATGCCGGAATTCTTAGGTCCTCATAGAAAACGAGTAGAACAGTGGAAGATAAAAACAACTTGGCTCCAGAAAATTCCGTTTAAAGGAAAATTTATAAGTTATGCAAGGCTTGTTGCTCCTCTTGTTTTTAAAAATCTAGATTTATCTTCGTATGACGTAGTAATAACTTCGGCTGCAGGAACTTATACAAGTCCAAATTTTGTAAAAATTGGAGAAAATACAAGATTAATTTGTTATTGTCATACCCCCCCCAGATACCTCTATGGATACAAAACTGCGAATAATTGGGACTCGAATCCCGGAAGGAAGTTTTTAAAAACAATTGGGACAGTTCCGATGCATTTTTTAAGGCTTTTGGATTTCAAATCTGCGCAAAATGTGGATCAATTTATAGCAAACTCGGAGGAAGTAAAAGCAAGAATTAAAAAGCTTTACAGACGTGATGCGCAAGTAATCTATCCTCCCGTTGTAATACCTGATGTAGTTTCTACAACCCATAACCCACAACCTAAAACCTATTATCTTACTGGTGGACGTTTGGCAAGAGCAAAAGGAATAGATGTAATTGTGGCAGCTTTTAATAAAAACGGCTTACCTTTAAAGATTTTTGGTAAAGGGTTTGCCGGGTTTGAAGAAGAGCTGAAAAAAATCGCAGGTAAAAATATTGAATTCGTTGGGGAGGTAACAGATGAAGAAAAGTTTAAATTAATGGCAAATACCAAGGCTTTTATTTTTGCGTCATACGATGAAGATTTTGGAATAACACCGGTTGAGGCAATGGGTGTCGGAACGCCCGTAATAGCGTTTAAAAGCGGAGGAGTGAAGGAAACTGTTGTAGACAAAGAGACCGGTTTGTTTTACGATGAAAACTCTCCTGAGAGTTTGAATGTCGCAATTGAAAAGTTTGAACAAATGAAAATCAATCCCGAAGACTGCGTCGCCCAAGCCAAAAAATTTTCCAAAGAAGAATTTGATAAGAAAATAAAAGCTCTTGTAAACAATGCCTGAACTTCCGGAGGTAGAAACAATTCGTCTAGGTTTGGAAAAATATGTCGTAGGGCACATAATCCAAGACGTTGAGATCCGCGACAAAAAAATATTTCAAGGTGATAAGAATTTAATTTTGGGCGCAATAATTATTGGCGTAAGAAGAGTGGGGAAGGGTTTAATTCTTGATCTTTCGAACGAATACTCCTTAGCAATACATATTAAGCTTACGGGACAGCTTGTCTACCGTGGAAAAGAAACGGAAAAAATCGTAGTTTCGGCTCAAAAAGTCGGGTCCATTCCCGGAAAGTTTACCCACGTTGTCTTTGATTTGGATAAAGATGCCAAACTTTACTACAACGACATGAGACGTTTCGGTTGGATAAAAATTATTAAAACAGATGATGTTTTTACCTTGCCGTTTTTCAAAGAAATGGGACCGGAACCCTTCGCCAATAAACTAGGCTCAGGGCAAGCCGATTTAAGCTTGAACGTTTTTGCAAAAATTGTTTCTTCCGCAAAAACAAAAATCAAGCCGCTTCTTATGGATCAGAGAAAAATTGGAGGAATAGGTAATATCTATGCAAATGACGCTCTCTATAAAGCAGAAATTAATCCAATGCGCCTCGCAAATAGCTTGAGCAAAGCTGAAATTAGAAAACTTTATGACGCAATTTTATCGGTTATGAAATTAAGCCTTGAAAACGGAGGGGCTTCAGAATTATCCTTCGTAAATGTTTTAGGGCAAGAAGGCGGATACCAAAATCATACGCTTGCTTACGGGAAAAAAGGAAAATGTCCTCGCTGCGGCGGAATATTTCAATTTACCCGAATCGGAGGCCGCGGAACCTACTTTTGTGAAACATGCCAGAGATAGTTATTAGCCTTGAGAAAAAATGTTACTTTTGGCTTGTGAAGATCTTGTCGTGGAATTTCCAGAATTGCCCTTGATCGTTTGCACATTCCGCTGCTAAAGCGAATGGAGTAGCCATTGGATGGAGCTGAACTAGCGGGAAGTGTCTGAAGTAAATTTTTACCTTTCCGGTATCTACGTATTCTTTTTTAATTTGTTGATAGGCATCACTATAAAATCTCTCGCAGAATGGGCATTGGAAGTCCGAGAATTCTACTAATGTGACTTTTGCGCCCGCATTTCCTTGTACGGGTAAATGCCCTGTTTCAACTGTTGCTCTTGTGGCTGAAGCTTCAGTTGTTCCATTCAACTCCTTATCAATGGCATCTTTAAATGACTGGAATGGTTGTGCTCCTACTAATTGAATACCGTTTATATAAAAGGTTGGAGTGCCGTTGACTCCAGCTGTCGCTCCGTCTTTTTGATCTTGATCGACTTGGGCTTGAAATTTTTTAGAGTCAAAACAGGAATTAAAGTTGGCTGTATTTAATCCAACCTCTTTTGCCCAACTTTTTATATCATCGTTTGTGACGGTTTTTGGAGCTTGTCCTGTTCCTTGATTTGCCCCTTGTTGTTGGCTTGGAGCCTGAGCTGCTTGATTGGTTCCTGCTGCTCCGCCTTTTTCAAGAAGTTGAACGCGGGCAACTAAGTATCCTATTAAGAAAAATGCGACTAAAAGAAGAATATAAACCAGTTGAGAAGTTTTAATTTGTGAGACTTTCTTTGTTAGATCTCCGATTGTTTGGGATTGCTTAGCTTTTTTGGCTGCTGGCATAATAGTTGTTAGTATATAGGATTTTCTTTTTTAATGTCAAGTGGCCAAAACTTGCTTTTTTTACAGTTTTTTGATATCTTAATCTTCAACCTAAGAGCAGGATAATTCCTGCCCTTTTTTTCGGCTCAAACAATGATAGAGGCAAGACTAAAATTAGACGAGGAAGGATACTTAACAATATGATGGCAAGAACACCAACATATGACGAAAAAGTCGTTGTATCGCTTGGAGGATCCTTAATTGTTCCCAATGGGGGTATTGATATTACCTTCCTTAAGGAGTTTGCAGAGTTCGTAAGAGAACAGCTGGCGCACAAAAAGAAGCGCCAGTTTTTTTTAGTCGCAGGCGGAGGGGCAACAACCAGACATTATCAAGATGCCGCCCAGCATGTAACTGGTCATGAATTAGTCCCCGAAGACTTGGACTGGTTAGGAATTCACGCCACGCGTTTAAACGCCCACCTCGTACGAACAATTTTTCGCGACATCGCACATCCTTATATTCTCAAACACTATGAAATTATCAGAAAAGTTGTTGAGCCTGTGGTTATTGGGTCAGGGTGGAGGCCGGGATGGTCAACAGATTTTTGCGCTGCCATGATTTGTGAGGATTACAATGTAAAAACAATTATTAACATGAGTAATGTAGAAATGGCATATGATAAAGATCCAAAAGTGCATCCAGACGCAAAACCGATAACAAAAATAACTTGGAAAGAATTTAGAAAAATTGTCGGAGATAAATGGACTCCCGGAATGAATATGCCTTTTGACCCCGTTGCCTCAAGAAAAGCACAGGACTTAGGCCTCAAAGTCGTAATTCTCAAAGGAAATAACTTCAAAAACCTCAAAAACTACTTTACCGGCCGTGAATTTGTGGGAACTGTTATCGAGGGCTAGTGTATTTTTTTAGCTCTGAGCTTTAATTTAAGAAAGGTAAAGCAAGCAAAGCGCCACTTTACCGGCCGCGAATTTGTAGGAACAGTAATAGAAGGATAAAAGCTGATATAATTGCTTTCATGGATGAGTTTAACCCGCAAGTTCTAAAAAATCTTTATGTTGCGCCTGTTGGGTCTCACAAGGGAGAAAATGGAAAAGTTTTGATAATTGCAGGTTCCAAATTATTTCATGCGGCCTCTTTATGGCCATTAAAAGTTGCTTCCAGAATTGTTGATATGGTTTTTTACTCCTCGGTTCCAGAAAACAATGAGATTGTAAAAAAAGAATTCAGGGATGGAATTATTGTTCCCCGAAACAAAATCGATGATTACATAAATGAAGCAGACTGTATTTTAATCGGTCCCGGACTGCCTCGGGAAGAAGGAGTGGAAGAAGGAGATGATGATACAAAAGAATTGACCGAAGGCTTACTCGGAAAATATCCTGAAAAAAAGTGGGTTATTGATGGGGGAAGTTTGCAGGTGATTGATCCGGAAGTGTTATCAAACTTAAAAACCACCCCGATACTGACCCCTCATCATAAAGAGTTTGAACGGTTGTTTAAAACCGGAGGAAATGAGAAAACAGCTGAAGAGATGGCAAAAAAATATAATGCCGTAATTATTTTGAAGGGGGCAGAGGATATTGTTTGTCTGCCAGCTGGCGGATGTTTAAAAATAAGAGGTGGAAATGCCGGGATGACAAAGGGCGGAACTGGAGATGTCCTTTCAGGTTTAGTTGCAAGCTTATATGCCAAGAACGATGCATTTTTATCAGCGTGTGCTGCAAGTTATATCAATAAAAAAGCAGGAGACTCTTTGTTCGAACGCGTCGGCCCATACTTTAACGCCTCAGACTTGGCCTCCGAAATCCCAAAGGTTATGAAGGGATATTGAAATTTTTAAGCATTTCAGGTAGTATCTTGCTTTATGAGAGAAAAAGCAGGTTCATCAAGATTCATAGATGCCAATGAGTTTTTAAAACGAACTTCTCAGAGAGAAGAGAGAGCATTAGCAAATGTAGATGCAGAAGTTATTTCTTGTTTGAGAGAGCCTTTGAGTTTTCGACGTAGATCAATTACAAATTACGAAACTATTTTAGGGGGGCGAAACTTCTAACCAGGGTTAAAGCTATTTAAGCTCGATGATTTCCAAATCTTCCTGTTTCAGCATTTTTTTAGGGACGAATTCGTGGTGAGTGGTTGTGATAATAGTTTGCTGACCGGAGATATAGGAAAAAACTTTAGTTATATTTGCTTCATCAAGCTCCGAAAAAATATCATCCAAAAGAAGAACAGGATTTTTACCGGTTTCCTGTTTTAAAAATGCAATTTCCAGAAGTTTCATCTGTAAAATTGTTAAGCGTTCTTGTCCTCGTGAACCAAACTCGGAGATTTTTTTGTTTGTCACAGGAAAAACGAAAACAAAATCATCCCTTTGGGGTCCTACAAGTGTTATTCCGACTGCTTGTTCTTCATAATGGTATTTAAAAAGCCTTTCCAAAGACATGACGCTTTTGTCATAAATGAGATGAAAATCAAAAAGGTCTTTGTTGGACTCGTTTACAAAATCTACCAATTCTTCGCGCTTCCCGGACAAAACTTTTGCATTATCTATCAAAATTTTATCCCAGTATTCAAAGTCTTCCCGTTTATAAAACTTCCTTTGGTGCTTTATATCCGCAAGCATTCTGTTTCGCTGACGCAGGCCTTTCTCATATTTCCCAAGAGCTTGCCTATATTCCCGGCTTGCCAAAGATAAAATGCCGTCGAAATATTTTCTTCTAAGGCTTGGGGAACCGGTAACAAGGTCAATATCCTCAGGCGTAAAAAGCACAGAAGAAAAATTTGCCGCAAAGTCCAAGTGGCGCCTGGCAACATTGTTAACCAAGAATTTTTTAGAAAGGAAGTTGTTTCTTTTTGCGAAAATAACTGCTAGCCTTGTTTGTTCACGCTCATTTTCTACAATCGATTCGATTCTTGTAAAATCTTTTTCGTCTTGAATTGTGTCGCGGTCATTTTCGGCGCGAAAACTTTTTCCATGAGAAAGAATGTGAAGCGATTCAAGAATATTGGTTTTGCCCGCAGTATTTTTGCCTATTATTAGGGTTGTTTTCTTAAAGTTAAATTTGGCAGAAGTATGGTTCCTGAAATTTGAAAGCTGAAGAGCTTTTATAATCATCTATTGGAAGTTCCCTCAATTTTTTTTAAAAAATTTGAAAGCTGTAGGGTAACAATAACTGCTAATATGGTGATCGCGATTGCATAAATTAAAAGACTTATTATTCCGCCTGAATTTGGAAGCCACTTTTTAATATAATTATTAACAAATTCCTGGATTAAATTATTCCAGGCGAGCGCTGCGACTAATCCAAATCCTGACGTTGCCAATGTTAGCATTTGGCGTACAACCTCAACGTGGACTCTGTCTTTTTTTCGTTCTTCTGGTTTTTCGGAAGCCATAGCTGATATAATACTACATTAGAATTTGGATTTCAAAATTGGTAAACAAAT